>JAZSCL010000274.1:0-17964 GCA_045602905.1 Acutalibacteraceae bacterium | reverse complement strand
GTTGAATAATCGTAACCCTTCATTACATTTTCTCCTTAATAATTCTGATAATTTCGTTAACGGATTCTTCGAGTCCCATACCGGTTGTATCAAGCAGAACGCTGTCCTCGGCAGGCTTGAGAGGTGCAATCTCCCTGTGTGAATCATTATAATCTCTCTGAACAAGTTCATCAAGAACATCCTTATATTCAACCTGAGTGCCCTTTTCTATAAGCTCCTTATATCTTCTCATTGCCCTTTCTTCGGGAGAAGCGGTAAGAAAAATCTTCACCCTTGCATCGGGAAGAACAACGGTTCCTATATCTCTGCCGTCCATAACGCAGTTGTTTCTTGCGGCAATATCTCTCTGCAAATCAAAAAGAAATGCTCTGACTTCGGGAACTGCCGAAACATCCGATGCAGCCATGGAGGCAGGAGGTGTTCTGATTTCAACGGAAACATTTTCACCGTTGAGAAGAACCTTCTGTTCGCCGTTTTCAAAAACAAGGTCAACGCTGATATCTTTAAGACTTTCCGCAACTGCAGTTTTATCTTTTGTATCAATACCCTTACGGAGAGCGTTTACGCCCACTGCACGGTAAAGTGCACCCGTATCAACATAAATAAATCCAACAGACTTTGCGGCGGCACGGGAAACCGTGCTTTTGCCTGCACCCGCAGGGCCGTCGATTGCAACATTTATAACGGATTTACTCATAATTATATGATCTCTCCTCTGTTATTTTTTCGGCGGCGCATAAACCTGCAAGCCGTCCGGTTGAAAAAGCTATCTGAAGATTGAAGCCTCCCGTATAAGCATCGGCATCAATCACTTCACCTGCAAAATAAAGACCCTCAACAAGCCTTGATTCCATTGTTTTGGGATTAATCTGCGAAACATCTACTCCGCCCGAAGTGACAATCGCTTCGGAAACGGGTCTGAATCCCGTAACGGTAACGCACATTCCCTTCAGAAGTTCAGCAAGCTTTCTTCTCTGCTCCTTGGTTATCTGATTAACCTTTGTTGCAAGATTGATTCCGCTTAATTTAACAATAACCGGAACAAGCTTTTTCGGCAAAAGAGAATTGAGTGCATTAATAAAATTTTTATTTGTATTCTCTGAAAAATCACGGAGTATTCTTGCATCAAGCTGTTCAATGTTAAGAGCAGGCTTGAGGTCGATATATATTTTGTATTTTCCGCTTTTCATGTTTCTCATGTGTGCGGATGCGCTTAAAATCATCGGACCGGAAACACCGAAATGCGTAAACAGCATCTCTCCGAAATCGGTATATACCGTTTTTCCGCTTTCGGTATCAACAACCTTTGTTGCAACATTCCTGAGCGAAAGTCCCATAAGGTCGGTACAGAAACCTTCATGTATTTCAAGCGGTACAAGTGAAGGAACAAGCTCGGTGATGTTATGACCTGCCTGCCTTGCGAGAGTATAGCCGTCACCGGTTGAGCCTGTTCCGGGATAAGAAAGTCCGCCGGTAGCAATTATGATTTTATCTGCATAAATAATATCGCAGTTTTCGGTTTCAACACCCGTAACTTTTCCGTTTTCAAATAAAAGTTTTGTTGCTCTGCCGTTCATTATTCTTGCACGGCTTTTTGCATAGCCGGTAAGTGCATCGACTATATCAACAGCATTGTCGGAAACGGGAAAAACTCTGTTGCCTCTTTCGGTTTTGAGTTCAACTCCCCTGCTCTCAAAAAATTCAATAACATCAGAGGGCATGAACCGTGAAAACGCACCGAAAAGAAATCTGCCGTTACGGGGAACATTCTGAATAAGCTCCTGCAAGGACTGACAGTTGTTCGTTACGTTGCATCTGCCCTTACCAGTTATCATAACCTTTCTTGCAGGTCTCTCGTTTCTTTCAAGAACGATTGTTTCAACGCCTTCATTTGCAGCTGTACCGGCAGCCATAAGTCCTGCGGCACCGCCTCCTACCACAAGCAAAGAGGTTTTCATTATTTACCCTCCTCGCTTGTACGGTAAACATGGTATTCGTCCCATATTTCCTCAAGAGCCTTGAAATCGTTATAGACATCATCATGCTTTTCTTTTGCGGCAGCCGCAATGAGAGCGTTGATAACGCTGAGAGGTGCAGTCAATGAATCAACAAATGATACCATATTGCTTTTTGCAACAAGAAGATGAGTTGCATACGGTGCAATCGGAGAAAAATCACCGTCAGTTATGGATATAATCGCTGCCCCTCTGCTCTGTGCAAAAGAAAGAGCATTGACGGTCTGATTTGAATATCTCGGGAAGCTGATTGCTATGCATACATCCTCACTGCTTATTCTGAACATCTGCTCAAAAACTTCGCTTGCCGCAGATGTATCAATCAAAACAACATTTTCATAAAGGAATCTGAAATAAAAAGCCGCGAAACTTGCAAGCGCCGCAGAACTGCGTACGCCGAGAATATATATTTTTCTTGCGTTGTTTATCGCTTCGGCACTCCTTACGAGAGCCTCTCTTGAAATTCCGTCTCTTGTTGCTTTTATCATTTCGATATCAGCGGAAAAAGCTTTATCAATAAAATCCTCATCGCTGTAACGGCTTGCGGCTACATCCATTCTCTGAACGCTCGTAAGATGGCTTTTAACCATTTCCTGCAAATATTTCTGAAGCTCGGGATAGCCTTCAAATCCTATATTTGAAGCAAAACGGACAACGGTTGATTCACTTACTCCCACAGCTTTTCCAAGACTTGCAGCAGTCATGAAAGATGCCTTTTCATAATTATTTTTTATAAAGTCGGCAATCTTTTTATGACCCTTCGAAAGTGACGGATAAACAATATTTATTTTGTCCTGAAATTTTTCAGCCATATCAATCTCTCCTGTTTAGTCGGATTTGATTTTACACCATAACAGATAAAAATGCAAGTAAAAAAATAAATCCTGCAAGATTTCTTTCATTTTTATTGATTGACTGTTCAGAATTAGTGGTGTATAATTGTTTTATATTTTATTAGTAAGGAGATTTTCCTATGAAACCCGGTTCACTTTTATGGTATAATTCCCCTGCCAAAGCATGGACTCAGAGCCTTCCCATCGGCAACGGTACACTCGGCGGCATGATTTACGGCTCAACTTCCAAAGAATTAATCAGCCTTAACCACGACCAATTATGGACAGGCAAGCCCAAAAACACTGTTAAAGACGGTGCTCCCGAAGCGTTCGTAAAAGCCCGTGCACTTGCTCTTGAAGGCAAGCTTCACGAAGCTCAGGAAGAAATTGAAACAAACTTCCAGAGCACATGGAGTCAGGCATACATGCCTCTCGGCGACCTTGAAATCGATTTCGGCATCTGCGGAATTATCAAAAATTACAAACGCTATCTTGATCTTGAAAATGCTGTTTCTGGGGTTGAATTCACCTGCAAAGGCATCGAATATAAAAGAGAATATTTTGCATCGTTTCCCTCAAAGGTAATTGCAGCCAAACTCACATCAAAAGGCGGAAAAATGAACTTCAAACTCGGCCTTATTTCAAAACTCCGCAGTAACAGCTTTGTTGAGAATAACATGGTTATCCTTGACGGTGAGTGCCATGGCGAAAACAACATCGACGGTGAATCAAGCAACAAAAAGTATTTTGATGAGCCCGAAATGAGAGGTATCCGTTTCAGATCTGTTGCAAAAATTATAACCGACGGAACTCTTAAAGCTGTTGAAAACAGACTTTCAGTTTCCGATGCAACAGAAGCAGTTATCTTCTTTACAACAGAAACAAGCTTCAACGGTTTTGATAAGCATCCGTTTATTGAGGGCAAAGAATACATAAAGCCTTGCATGGATACAATAAATGCCGTATGTGATTACGAAAAAGAAAAAGCAGCTCATATTGAGGACTACAGAAATCTTTACGGCAGAGTTGAACTTGACCTCGGAAACGGCAAAGAAAATTTACCCACTCACAAGCGTCTTGTTGCTTTCAAAAAGGATAAATCCGACCTTTCGCTTATAACTCTTGTTTATAACTACGGCAGATATCTTGCAATCTCTTCTTCAAGACCCGGCTCTCAGGCTTCTACTCTTCAGGGCATCTGGAATGACAGACTCACTCCTCCATGGCATTCAAACTATACAGTTAACATCAACACGGAAATGAACTATTGGCCCGTACTTATGTGCCGTATGCCTGAAGTCAATCAGCCTCTCATTGAAATGATTAAAGAACTGAGCATCAGCGGTGAAAAAGCGGCAATGGGTCAGTACGGTGCAAAGGGATGGACATCACACCATAATGTTGATATCTGGCGTCTTTCAACTCCCGTTGCAGGCAATGCGTGCTGGGCATTCTGGCACGGTTCGTCAGGTTGGCTCTGCGAGCATCTTTTTGATCATTACGAATATACGGGCGATGTTGATTACCTCAGGAATACAGCTTATCCCGTTATGAAAAAGGCGGCAGATTTCTATCTTGATATCATGACCGAATACGAAGGCAAGCTTGTTCTCGCTCCCGGTACATCACCCGAAAACGGCTTTGAGTATCAGGGCAAAACCTGCAATGTCGGCAAATACAGCACAATGTCAATGTCAATTGCAAGAGAGCTGTTTGAAAACTGCATAAAGAGCTGCGAAATTCTCGGAATTGACTCTGACTATGCCGCAATGCTCAAAGAAACAGTTTCAAAGATGGCAGACTTCAGAATCGGCAGTGACGGTCAGCTTCTTGAATATGACGACGAATATCCCGAGGTTGAACCCCATCACAGACACGTTTCACACCTTTATGCGCTTCATCCCGCACGCCTTATCACAGTTGACGAAACTCCCGAGCTCGCAAAGGCATGCCGAAGAACTCTTGAACGCAGAGGCGATAACGGTACAGGCTGGAGCCTTGGCTGGAAAATCAACTTCTGGGCAAGACTCATGGACGGCGATCATGCTCTCAAGCTTATCGAGCTTCAGCTTCGTCCTGTTAAGAGCATCGGTATCAATTACACAAAGGGCGGCGGCACCTACGAAAATCTTTTCGATGCACATCCTCCGTTCCAGATTGACGGTAACTTCGGATTTGTAAGCGGCATAACAGAAATGCTTATGCAGAGCTACAACGGTAAAATCTATATACTTCCCGCTCTTCCCTCAAAATGGCAAAACGGTAAAATCAGCGGTCTTCTTGCAAAGGGCAATGTTATCGTTGATATTGAATGGAAGAACGGCAAAACTTCAAGCTACAGCCTTGAAGGTAAGGGCAAGTTCACCGTTATCGTCAACGGCAAGGAAACAGAAGTTGAGCTTGACGGCAAAAAGGTAACATTCAATGTATGATAATAAATTTGACCTTTACGACTTCGACAAAACAGTTTATCCCGTTGATTCGGAAACGGTTTTTCTTTTCTACTGTATTTTACGCAGGCCGTATCTGATTCTGATAACTCCTTGGCTTCTGCTGAATCTCATTCTCTTTTTCATGGGTTTCGGCGACCGTTTCAAGGGCAGGTGCTTTTCGTTTCTGCGTTTTGTTGACGGAGAAAAGATGGCAAAGGAATTCTGGAAAAATCAGAAGAAAAATATTTATCCGATTTTTGAGCCTCAGAACAGAGAAAGACCCGTTGTTGTCTGCTCTGCATCGCCCGAGTTCTTTCTGAAACCGATTTGCGAGGAATACGGCGTGCACACTCTTATTGCAACACGTATGAATCCGAAAACAGGCAGAATAGACGGTTATAACTGCAAGGATAAGCAAAAACCTCTCCGTCTTGCAGAAACATTACCCGATGCGGAATTCATCAATGTATATTCCGATTCACTAAAAAACGATATCTATATATTCGAACTCGGACAAAAATGTTTTCATGCTCAGAAAGGTATTCTCACCGAAATGAGTATTGAGGAAATCAGAAGCAAAGTCAATAAATGAACTCTACCCTCCGGAAACGGAGGGTATTTTTTACTTTTCCGGGCATATTAACCTTGGGTGATAATATGTTTTATACTTTTATTTTTGCTGTGATTTCTTATTTTATCGGCTGTATTAATCCTGCTCTGTTAATTTCAAAATACATTTATAATAAGGATATCCGTTCCGAGGGAAGCGGTAATCCGGGTACAACAAACACTGCAAGGGTTTTCGGTAAAAAAGCAGGGTTAACTGTTTTTATCGTTGATTTTCTGAAGGGTCTTGTTGCTGTTTTGATTGCAAGAATTTTTGTGCAACTTTCGAATGCTCCGTATGAATCCGTTCTTTTTGCAGGATTCTTTGTTCAACTCGGACATATATTTCCCGTGTTTTATAAATTCAGAGGCGGTAAAGGCGTTGCTGCCGCCGCTGGTGCCGCAATGGGAATTATGCCTCTTGCAGCCGTGATTGTTCTTGCCTTGTTTGCCGTTATGCTTATTATAACCAAAACGGTTTCGCTGTCTTCGCTCATCAGTGCGGCTTGCTATCCGCTTGTTGCGTATGCTTCGGGAGGAAACAACGCAAATCTGCTTTTTATATTTGCAGCATCATGCTCAATTCTTATTATTGTTAAACATTCCCGAAACATCAGCCGCTTATTGGATGGCGAGGAAAAACCTGTTAAATAGCTCTGCGGTTTTAACAAATGCGTAACACTAACTTCATACCCTACGAAAGATTCCGACATATTTTTCGATTATAATTATGGGGATTTGACAGGTCGTAAAGCAACTCCTTTTAAACGGATTTGGGGGAATCCGTGATTGCGGTTTATCGGACTGCAAACGGCCTTTCAAGCAATAATCCAAAAACGGAGGACAAAAGTATGAAGAAAAAACTCAAGGGACTTTTAGCCGTTGCTCTTTCAATGGCATTTGTCCTGACCGCAATGCCACTTTCGGGCTTTGCCGCAGAGCAGACCTATTATTTAAGCGACGGTAAGCTCTTCGACAGCTCTGAAAAAGAATTCACCGGCACCGTTTCCAAAGGAGACAAAATCATTGCCAAAGAAGGAAACGCATTCTATGCAACCATTAACGGAGAAAATGACCTGACTGCTTCAAACTACGGTACAGAATCCTTTGAAGGCAAAAAAGAAAATTCCGAAGCATCGGAATCAAGCGGTAACACATATTATAATGAATATGTTGTACCCGTTGCGCCTAAGGGCCATAAATCAGAAGCTGCGGTTAAAATCGCAAAATCAGATGACTATTATTTCATTGCCGAAAAAACAGATGCTTTTACGGGAAATATAATCAACCTTGAATTTGCACCCGCTGAATATCAGGTTGAATATAACCTCGAAGGCGGAAAAACACCGGAAAACATCAAGCTCGAAACCGTAACTGTAAAATACGGTTCGGAATTTACTCTTCCTTCCGATAAAGAAGTAAGCAAAGAAGGATTTGTTCTCAACGGCTGGAAAAACGGTGATAAAACCTACTCCGCAGGCGAAAATGTTAAAAACCTTTCAGAAAATGACGGAGAAAAAATAACTCTTACAGCCGTATGGACAGAAGAAAAAACAGATAAACCCGAATCGGAAAAATTCACCGTTACCTACTATTCCGAGGACAAGCAGTACGGTGAAACTCAGAGCTACAGTGCAGGCGACGGAATCATCCCTCCCAAAGCACCTGCAAAAGAAGGCTACATTTTTGAAGGCTGGGTAATTGACGATAAGCTTACAAAGCTTCCGGATACAATGCCTTCGCAGAATCTTAAGGCATATGCTTCGTGGAGACTTGCAAGCATTAAGCTCCACTATTTTGACGGAGAAACAGAAGTATCATCAGCAACAGCACTTTACGGCTCGGATATTTCTCTTACCGTACCTGCAGACCTCAGAAAAGAAGGCTTCACCTTCGCCGGTTGGTTTGATGGAGAAGGAAAAAATGTTTACAGCTACGAAACAGTGCCCTCGGATGACGTGACATTTACCGCAAAATGGCTCAAGAACGGAAATGTTACCTATTATGTTGATAAGAAAACTTATCAGTCGTACGAAGTAACCGAAGGCGACAAAATTCCCGTCCCCGAAAACCCCGAAAAATTCGGCAAAAAATTTGTCGGATGGAGCCCCGAAGTTCCCGAAACAATGCCTGCGGAAGATCTCAGCTTTGATGCTGTTTTCGAAACAGACAAGGATTTTGTTTCGGTAATAGTTGGCGGTACGGTTATCGCCGGCGGTGTTATTGCCGCAATAACAGGTGCAGGAGCTCTTGCCATCACAGGTATATCAATCATCGGCGGAATTCTTGCCCTCATCGGCGGAGGTTCACTTATTACAAAAACTTACAAAGTAACCTATAAGGTTGACGGTAAAATTTACAAGACCTATAACAAAATTGAAGCCGGAACAGCAGTACCCGTACCCGCAAACCCCGAAAAGAACGGTTATGTTTTTGCAGGATGGAATCCTTCTGTTCCCGAAAAAATGCCCAAATCTGACCTTACATTTGAGGCAACATGGAAAAAGGCAGCTTCCGACAACAATGACAAAGATGACAGCAATATTGATGTTGAAATCCCCTCAACCGGTTCAACCGCAGCAGGAATTTCCGCCCTTGCGATGCTTTCACTTTCAGCTGCAGCCTTTGTAATTCTTTCAAAGAAAAAGAGAATCAGATAACAAAAATACCGCCGAGGGAAATTCCTTCGGCGGTATTAACTATATTATGTAACTATATAACCGTTTTCGTCAATTATTACGCCGCCTACATTGATACCCGCAGCCTTGGTTGTGGAGGTTGTTGACGACTTTGTTGTTGACGATGTTGATGATGCGGTTGTGGAGGTTGTTGAGGATGTTGCTGATGTTGAAGAAGAACTGCTCTCTGAAACAGCTGAAGTTGATGAATTGCCGTTCAGAGTTGTTGAAGAAGTTGAAGAACCATTACCCGTAGTTGAACTTGTTGAACCGTTATTTGTTGTTGATGATGTGTTCACAGCGGTTGTTGATGTTGTTGCAGAAGGAACAGTTGTTGTTGCTGTGGGAACGGTTGTTGTGGTTGTTGAAGTTCTTGTTGTGGTTGTGGTTGCTCTTCGTGTTGTGGTTGTTGAGCGTCTTCTTGTAGTTGTGGTACGGCGTCTCGTTGTGGTAGTGCGTCTTCTTGTTGTAGTAGTTCGTCTTCTTGTGGTGGATTCTGTTGTTGATTCTTCAGTGGTTGATTCACCTGTTGTCTCAAATACCCATGTTGTCATGGATGTTGAATATGTAGGCGGAATATAAACGGGATACTGCGTTGTGGTATTATAATAATCATAATTATAGGTTGTACCCGTTGTTGTGTTATCCTCATCTCCGCCGCCGGAAATAGCTTTGATAAGAAGAACAAGAATAAGAATTACCGCAACCGCAGCAATACCGATACCTGCAAACTTCATTATTTTGGCTTTATCAACAGATTTGGGATATGCTCTTGCGTCCGCATTGGCATAGGGCGAAACAGGATTATCCTCGTCGGGAATTTGATTTGAACCGAAGCTGTTTCTGTATTCCTCTTCGTAATCCGCATCCCTGTCGCCTACCATAGCGGCAGCAATGGGAGCAAACACAGCTGTTTCTTCAACTTCCATAAATGCGGTCATAACGGTTATGTTATCCTTGCCGCCTCTCTCAAGGGCAGAACGAACAAGCTTGCTTGCAACATCCTGCGAGCTTTCGCCGGTTGAAAGGATGGATGTTATTTCGTCATCGCTGAGCATATCGGTCAATCCGTCACTGCAAAGAAGAATAATATCACCGTTATCAACATCATCAATTACGCTGATGTTGGGAGAAAGACTTGCCTCTTCGGGGAATACACCGAGATGGCGGGTAAGTCTTTTTGCATCGGGAATGCTTCTTATTCTGTCCTGCGAAACCTGACCTGCATCAACGATTGTCTGTGCATGAGTATGGTCAAAGCTTATCTGCTCAAGAATTCCTTTTGAATAGTGATAAATTCTTGTGTCACCGATATTGACACAGTAAACCTTACCCTTAACGGCATACATAGCCGCCAGAGTTGTTCCCATACGCTTGCCTCTTGCGTTGATTTCTGCACAGATACGGCTGTTTGCATCATCAAGGCAATTTGAAATTGCAAAGCTGAAATCCTCGCCGCTGTCATAAACATTTGTAGCATGAGCAGCTATTGTTTCAACCGCTATACCCGAAGCAAGGTCACCGAAGCTCTCGCCGCCCATACCGTCACAAACGGAAAGATGGAAAGGTTCGGTCATGCTCTGAACAAACGCAGAACCCTTGCGCAAATCACCCGTTGAAGTCATTCTTCCATTAAGGTCGTAGTTATCCTCGTTTTCACGGCGTATTCTGCCTGCATGAGTTACGGCACAGACATTGGCTCTGAGTTTTTTCATAGTATCACCCGTTTCTATAATAATTTACAAAGTTTCCGATTCAGCTCAGGGATTAACAAGAACACCGTTTTCCTTTGCCCAATCATACCACACCTCGATTGAACGCATTCTTGCAGGTCCGAGATTATGGCTGCCTCTTGTGAAGGGCTTCATGTTGATACCCTGGAGACCAACAAGATATTTTGCACTTGCGCAGAAGCCTGAATCAATGCAGTTATCGAGAGAAATGATATCCTGATGTGTTCTCTTTGCAGCTTCGAGGTCACCCTTTGTGAATTCATCCCACATCTTTACGAAAAGGCCTGCACCGCATGAAGTGGGAGTTGCGATTACACCTCTTGCACCCTTTATATATGCATCGTAAAGGAATGGAATGTTTGCCTGAAGAACGTTTGATTCGCCCTGAACTGCAATTTTTGCTTCGATTTCGGGCAACTTACATGTTGTATCCTTGATACCTTTGATTTTACCCGTTGCAGCAAGCTTACCGTAGGTTACGCTGTCCATAAGGTGAGGCTGAAGACCGGGGAATTCATAAAGAACAACGGGAAGCTCTGTTTTATCAGCAAGAGACATAATGTAATCATAAAGCTCGTTGGGTTTATCGCACATACCCTTTGTTACGAAAACAAGACCAGAAACACCCTGCTGTTCAAGCTTTTTCATTTCTTCAACCTGATCTTTATAATCAACTGCGATGTTACCTGTTGCATAAACGGGAACACCGTTTGAATTCTTGACTGCAAGACCTGCGCACTTTACTCTTTCTTCGGGAGTAAGCTCCATCATTTCAGATGAACCGCATACTGCGAAAAGATGCTGAGGTTTATAGGCTGCCTGCCATGCAACATATTCTTCATATGTTTTATAATCGATTGTTTTATCCCAATTGAAGGGAGTGAGGAGAAGAGAGTATACACCTGCGTATTCGTTGTACTGTGACATTATATTGCACCTTCTTGTATAATTTTGGCATTACCCATTTTGAAATTATACAACATATAGCATTAAAAATCAATAGATATTATTAAACAATTATATATTTTGATTGACTTTTCATATCAGTACAAATATACTATAAGCATCAGTTAAACAGAAAGTGAAAGATAAAATGAATTCAAAAAGCGGTTTTTATAAAAATATGCTGCGTCTTGCATTGCCGATTGCAATGCAGCAGCTTCTTGTTTCGTGTGCACAGCTTGTTGACACGGCAATGGTAACAAGATTGGGAAATGTTGTTGTTTCTTCGATCGGAGTTTCATCAAGATGGATTTTCCTTATGAATCTGTTTTATTTTGGAATATCATCCGGCTCGGCGGCAATGATTGCCCAGTTCTGGGGCGCAAAGGACAAAAATAATATCAAGCGTTCATACGGAATTGCTCTTGTTTTCGGCGCCGTTGTTGCATTGGTTTTCAGTGTTTGTATGTTTACGATTCCCGAGCTTATGCTCCGTGTTTTTACGGATGAACAAGCGATTATCGAAACAGGTGCTCAATACATGGAAATCGTTGCATTTATGGGCATTTTTTCCGCATTCAACCAAATATCCTGCGTTGCACTCAGAGCAACGGAAAGAGTCAATCCTCCCCTTTACACTTCAATTGCAGCGGTAGCTTTCAACACAATCCTGAACTACATTCTCATTTACGGCAAACTCGGATTCCCTGCAATGGGAATAAGGGGTGCCGCAATTGCAACCCTCACCTCTGCAATCGTTCAGTCGGTACTTCTTTTTATTGTTTTAAGAACATCAAAAGATATTTTTGCAGACAAAATAAAAAGTTTCTTCAGTCTCAGCAAAGATTTTTTCAAAAGATTTTCTCTGGTCTGTCTGCCCGTTGTTTTCAACGAGGTTGCATGGGCAATCGGCACAAATGTTTATGCAATGGTTTTTGCACGCCAGGGAAGTGAAAGCTATGCGGGATACACCGTGTTCAGTTCCATAGAACAGGTTGCATTCGTTTTCTTTGTGGGTATATGCCATGCCTGCTCGATAATGACGGGAAAAACCATCGGTGAGGGAAACGAATCAGGTGCATACAAGCAGGCAAAAAAATTCGTTATCATGACTCCATTAATAGGAATCGCAACGGGTGCGCTGCTTGCCGTTATCAGAAACCCAATCCTCTCCCTTCTTCAAATTGAAACTCAGGGTGCATTCGATGTTGCTTCGTCGCTTATCCTTCTCTACTGTCTGTGGCTTCCGATAAGAAACATTCCGTATACTCTCATAGTAGGAATCTTCCGTGCAGGCGGAGATACTAAAATCGGAATATATTACGATTGTATTTCACTTTATCTGATCAGCATTCCGGTTGTTGTTTATCTCGGAATATTTGCCAAGGTTGATTTTGTTTATCTGATTCTTGCGATGTATCTGTGCGAAGATATTCCGAAAACGATAATGAGTCTTATCAGATTCAGAAGCAAAAAATGGATAAGAAATCTTACAGATAAACAATAACGAAAGAGATGCTGGTTATGAATAAAATTTTTGATACCATTCCCCTACCCGAGACCAAACCCGATTTCGAATATGACTGCAGTAAAGGCTGTTTCATGCTTCTTTACAGAAATTATTCAAAAGAAGCGTTTGATGACGACTGCAAACGAATAGAAAGCTCGGATTTCCGTCTTTACTCTGAAAATTCAATAAAAGAAAACTGCTACAGAACATATCTCGGGAAAGCCGTTGTTCACATCTATTTCTGTGAATCCGAAAAAGAAATGAGATTAATCGCAGACCCCAACACAAATCTTTTCAACACTTCACCTCAAAATTGCGGTAACAATTATCCCGTTACTCTCTGGCAATACGAAATAGACCACAGCCTTATTGACTGCGGAATGTGTCTTATTGTGCGTTGCGGCGACGGCAGTTTCTTCGTCATCGATTCCGCACATATGTATTCGGTCAATGACGATATCAGAATCGTTGAATTTCTCACAAAAATCAACGGCGGTAAAAAGCCCGTTGTTTCGGGTTGGTTTTTCTCCCATGCCCATGAGGACCACGTTGCCAAATTCCTTGATATAGTTGATTATCACAAAAACGAAATAAACATTGAAGCAGTTTATTATAACTTCCCCGCAGACGACAACAAGGACAACATTTATTGGGGTGAATGCGGACTTGCCATTCTCAGAAAGTTTGAGGCAACAATGCAGAGAAATCCCGGTATCAGATGCATCAACCTTCATTCGGGTCAGCGTTTCTATGTCAGAAATCTTGAATTTGTTGTTCTTTGCACACACGAAGATGTATTCCCCGAATCCTTCAGCGATTTCAATAACACATCAACTGCACTTATGATGATTGCGGAAGGAAGCAAGGTGCTGTTACCCGGTGATTGCTCCGTTGAAAGCGATAAAGTTATGGTCAGACGATTCGGAGATTACCTCAAATGCGATATTGTTCAGGTATCGCACCACGGACATACGGGCACATCACCGCAATTCTACCGTTTTGCCGATGCAGACTGTGCATTGTTTGCGGTAACGCAGATTAAGTTTGACGAAGAATTACCCCGTCAGGAATCAAACAGAGTTGCAATAGCACTCTCAAAAGAATATCACATTGCATCAAACGGCACTGCGGAAATTCCGTTACCGTATAAATACGGTCAGACCAGAATTTATCCCGATGAGACCTTTGAGGATTTCAACGGAATATTCAATCTGTGGACATACGAATACTCCAATGAATATAAAGATAAGCTTTATAACGAATTTCTTGAAAGAAGCAGGAAATAAAATAACCGTCGTTGCCTCATTAATACGAGGCTGCGACGGTTTTCTTGTAAAAAAAATGAACAATGAATAAATTGGTGTTTGTATCACACTTTACAATCGGCTCTTGCATCCTTATGTTAATATGTATATACAAAATCAACTATTCATTATTCATTAATTAATGCCCCCGAATGCGCAAGCGAAGGCATTCTGGTGCCGGTGACCGGACTTGAACCGGTACGGTGTTGCCACCGAGGGATTTTAAGTCCCTTGCGTCTGCCGATTTCGCCACACCGGCAACTTTTGCGGATTTGTTTGGGTATAATACACCCTTTAATCCAAATCAGCGTTATAATTATAGTGCATTATTTTTATTTTGTCAACACTATTAAACATATTTAACATTTGTGTTTTCAGGCAAAACGGACAAGCCATAACAAACTTTATGTATATTTGTTATTTTTTACACAGTTTTTATAACAGTTATTGCTATAATCTGTTTTATGAGTTATAATATTCCGAGATTATTTCAGGAGGCAAATTATAACATGATTCATTATCCGCTTGACCTTGCATCAATCATTCAGTCAAAAAACTATGAAGAAATCCCTCAGTATCTTTTATCGATTGCTCCGCTGATTATTTCTGCGGCTCTGATAATAATCGTTGGGTTCATCATTTCAAATTTAATCGGAAAACTTGTAATAAAAGGATTGCAGGCAAAGGGTGTTGACCCTTCTATCCACAGCTTTATAAAAACAATTGTAACACTCACCCTCAAATTTGTTTTTATTCTTTCGGCACTTTCTGCCCTTAATTTTGATATCAATTCATTTGTTACCGCACTCGGTGCCGCAGGTGTAACAGCAGGTATCGGTCTGCAGTCGAGTATCAGTCAGCTTGCAAGCGGTGTTCAGATTCTTGCAAACCACCCCTTTAAAAGCGGTGATTATATTGATGTAGGCACCGTAAGCGGAAAAGTTCAGGAAATCAAAATAATGTATACTGTTCTTGTTACCGTTGATAATAAACGGGTTATTATTCCGAATTCATATATAACATCAAACAACATAATTAATTACAACGCAGAGGACAGAAGACGACTTGACCTTATTTATTCAATTGCATATGATAATGATATAGCTCTTGCCAAACAAACTCTGCTTGAGGTTGTGAAATCAAACGACCTTATTTTCACAGACCCTGAACCTCTTATTGCCGTTAAAGAACACGGTGCAAGCTCTGTTAATCTTACCTGCTTTGTCTGGTGTTCCGCAGATGAATACTGGAATGTGTATTATTATATGCAGGAAAAAGTCAAGCTTGCATTTGACGAAAAAGGTATCAGCATCCCCTACGGTCAGCTTGATGTCCATATTTCAAAATAAACTGATATAATTGGAGTGATTCTTTTGACAAAGCTTCTCATCAGGCTTTTTATCAAGGATTATCAGAACACTAAATCCGAAAAAGTGCGCCTCAGATACGGTGTTTTAAGCGGCGTTACGGGAATAGTTCTTAATATTATTCTCTCTGTTTTCAAGATGATATTCGGTGCAATTTCAAACAGCATTTCCATCATCGCAGACGGTGCAAACAATATTTTTGATGCTGTTTCATCAATAATCAGTCTTGTCGGATTCAAAATTTCGGGCAAGCCCGCAGATGACGAGCATCCGTTCGGTCACGGAAGAATTGAATATGTTTCCGCCCTTACGCTCGCATTCTTTATTATGATTATGGGCGTTGAGTTGATAAAGACATCGATAGATAAATTCAGCAACCCCGAAACAGTTATTTTCAGCATTCCTGCGGTTATAGTGCTTGTGCTTTCGATTTTCGGCAAAATCTGGCTTGCACTCTTCAACCGTAAAATCGGAAAAGCAATCAACTCAGTTGCCGTTGACGCAGTTGTAACCGACAGTCTCGGCGATATCGCTGCAACAACCTGCTCACTTGTTGCACTTGTTGCTTCAAAATTCACAGATAAGCCCGTTGATGCGGTTATGGGTATTATTGTTGCTCTTGTTATTATATATGCAGGCATCGATATAATCAAAAACACTCTCGGTCCCCTTCTCGGCGAATCGCCCGATAAGGAAATCGTTTCACAGCTCGAAAAGCTCGTTATGTCATTTGACGGTGTTGTGGGAATTCACGACCTTGTGCTTCACAGCTACGGCAACTCAAAAATTTATGGCTCTCTTCATGCGGAAGTGCCGGCAGAAACTGATATTCTTCACAGCCATGACACTATTGACCTTATTGAAAGAAAAATCAAAGAGGAGCTCGGGATCGAAATCTCAATTCATATGGACCCCGTTATGAATGACGGACTAACTCACGAGCTTCGTGAAATTGCAGGCACCGTTGTCCGTAACCTCTGCAACGAAGCTTCGATGCACGACTTCAGAGTTGTTGAAGGTCCGACCCACACAAACATGATTTTTGATGTTGTTTTGCCCAGAAAAGCAAAATACACCGAAGAAGAATTCAAAAATGCCGTTGAAACCGAAATCAAAAAAATCAATCCCGGTTATTTTACCGTTATAAGCATCGACAGAAGTTTTACATGATTTCCCGTACCCTTGGTTGTTGATTTCCCAAAGAAAAACATAATATGGTCAATTATCGGCAAAATACACAAAACAAACACAAAATATTGTATATTTTTTTAACCGTAAATTTTAAATATAATCTTTTAAAATTTTGAAAAATATTGTAGAATGTTGTATAGAATACAAAGCGGAGGAATACATTATGCCTGATTATGAAGATTTCACAACAATTCCTGTTGGACAGCTCGGAATTCTCGCTCTTCCCGGATGCGAAAAGGTTGCAGAAAAAATTGATGCCTATCTCGTTAAATGGAGAAAAGAAAGAGAAAGCGAGCATAAAATGACTCTTCCCTTTGCGGGATACGAAAAAGAAAGCTATCTCATCAAAGCCTCTTTCCCCAGATTCGGTACAGGTGAAGGTAAGTGCGTTATCAATCAGACTGTAAGAGGTTTCGATGTTTTCATTCTTTGCGACCCCTTCAACTACAGCATTGAATATAAAATGTACGGACGCTATGTTCCCATGAGTCCCGATGACCATTACGCAAACCTCAAGCGTGCAATCAGTGCAATTGCAGGTAAAGCAAGAAGAATCAATGTTATCATGCCCATGCTTTATGAAGGCAGACAGCACAGACGCACAAGCCGTGAATCACTTGACTGCGCAGATATGCTGCGTGAAATCTGTCTTACCTACGGTGTTGATAATGTTATCACTTTTGATGCTCATGACCCCAGAGTTCAGAATGCAATTCCTCAGAACGGATTTGAAAATGTTCAGCCCGTTTATCAGATGATTAAGGCTATGTGCAAAAACATCCCCGACCTCAACATCGACAATAACCACATGATGGTTATCTCTCCCGATGAAGGCGGTATGAGCCGTTGCATCTACTTTGCAAATGTTCTCGGTCTTGACCTTGGTATGTTCTATAAACGCCGTGACTATTCACAGATTGTTGATGGCAGAAATCCAATCGTAGCACACGAATTTCTCGGTTCGGACATTGAAGGCAAGGATGTTATCATTATCGACGATATGATTTCATCGGGTGATTCAATGATTGAAGTTGCAACAAAGCTCAAGGAACTCAAGGCAAACAGAATCTTCATCTGTGCTTCTTTCGGTCTTTTCTGCAACGGTCTTGACACATTCGATAAAGCATACAAAGAAGGTCTTATCTCCAAGGTTTTCACAACAAACCTCATTTATTCAACTCCTGAGCTTCTTTCAAGAGAATGGTATGTAAGCGTTGATATGTGCAAATACTGCTCATATATTATCGATACTCTCAACCATGATGAATCGGTCAGCAGCTTGCTTGACCCCAAAGACAGAATTCACAAGCTTCTTGATAAATACGGCTTCAGCAGCCACAAATAAAAACTTAA
>JAZSCL010000273.1:0-15800 GCA_045602905.1 Acutalibacteraceae bacterium | reverse complement strand
TTCTCGGAATGGGGAACAGACCTTCTGCCCGAAAATTTTCCCGCACCGCCCGAAGGTGCACACAGTCTTCTGGTGCAGGAAGGCAAGGCGGCAACAGAGGGTCCCGGATACCGTTCCGATTGGTTAAGGCTGAATTTCACCTGTCTTGAAAAGAATTTTCTCGCCTTCGCTTCGGAATTTTTCAAGCTCGGCTACGAAGGAAAAGCAAAATATCTTTCTATCGCCTCTTATTTTCCCGACGGATATAACGGAAGCTGGCAGGACGGAAAAACACTTGTAAAAATAAACAAAGCCGTTCTTAACGACGACGGTGAATTTGAGTTTCAGCTCGACGTCATGAAATGCGTTGACAATTTCCCCGTTGCAGTAGAAGAATATTTTCCAAAATTTGAGGGGTATTCAAGAAACGCAGGCTATTATTACGGATACAACGGCATCGATGAATTTGTTACGGATAAATTTGTGAGCCTTGACCAGAGTGAACACTGGTATTGGGACTTCTGCTATGAAAATGCTTTTGTGGGAGTTACTCTCGAGCAATTTGAAAATTATATAGATAAGCTCGTTGAAGCTAAGTTTTCAGGTAAGCTTTCAGACACAACCGCAGACACCTGCTCGGTTACTTCCGCCGACCTTTTCAAAGAAGTAGGTCCTGATGAAGTTTACGGCTGTTTCATGATATATAACCGCAGTCTGCAGACACTTGATGTTGTTTACACCAACCACATAGAAAGATTTGTCGGATATATAACAAAAGAATAAAGAACAAAGGGGCTGTAAAAAAGCGCAGACCGCATAAAACAATATATAACAAGGGTTCTACAGGAATTAACATCCTGCAGAACCCTAAAATTTTACTCAAAAGTTAAAAATGAAAAACAATGTTTTATGCTACGAACGAACTTCGCCGCTCGGCGTACTTTTGTGCGCCTTCAGGCAAGCATAACAAGGCTGAAGCCTTGTTATTGCTCAGTTTGTCCGTTCTGCATCTTTTTTCTATCCCCTTGAACTTTTATATCTTGATTTTGAAAACCGCTTTTTTAATTTTTTCCGAATTTGTCTTTATGCCGGGCTTATGAGTATCGGCAGGAGCAAGGAAAGCAAATGTGCCCTCAATAAGAGCAACTCTTGTTGAATCCGCAGTCTGCTCCGTAAAGAATTCAATATCAGGCTTATAGCCTGTTGAATTTTTCACATAATCAATGGGAAGAACATCAATTGCCTCTTCTCCGCAGATTGCATACTGCAAATCGTAAAATTCTCTGTGTGCCTCAAGGTCTCCTCCCGTTCCGGGTTCGTATTCGGAAATTCCTACGGTTACGCCATCGGTAACATCATGGCTTCCGCATTCCATAGTCTTCATATCGTTCTCGGCGATAAATCTTGCAATTGCTTCAAATTTTTCATTGACTCCGAAATAAAGGTTGAGATTTTCAATCTTGTCATAAATCATTTTCTGCACTCCTTTTTATGGAAAAGATATGACCCGATGAAGGGTACTGCAACCATTATAACAAAAAGCGATAAAGAAAGCCATACCCAATTTAAAAAAGCTGTCGGAATAAGAATAATTCCGCCGATCACCCATATTTTACCGGACAGACGGTGGGTATAATTCCAGTTTTCCGTGCTGTTGAGAGTCCAGGGGATTTTTATTCCGATTGTGTAATTCTGCTTGCATTTCGGCAGATAATTTCCGATAACGATAAAGAAAAAACCAAAGAAAAGCATCATTACCGTGTTGACATTGAACTCCTTGCCGAGAGAATAGGCATATATAATACTGCTGACAAGAAGATTAATCGCAGGAATTATCCACAGCACAAGATTCATTGATTTGATAGTGATATTCTTATTTTTAGGGTCAGACGAAGTTACTGCCGCACAAATCCACTGCAGTGCAAGCATAACCAAAGGAACAATAAATATTACACTTGCTCTGCTTCCGAAGTCATCGGCAACGCCGTTTGCATTGAAATGAATCGGCATCTCTTCAGGCAGCTTATCCCATAAAATCAAACCTGCAGCAATCGGAAGCAAAATAACAATTGTTGTTATAATCATTGTTTTTAAATTCTTTTTAATCATTGGATTTCTCTCCTTTCAACTCGGATATCCAAAGCATAATTTCCTCAAGCACCGATACATTCAGTTCATAATAAATAAACTTTCCGTCACGCTCATCACGGATCAAATCAGCCTCTTTAAGTACGGAAAGATGCCTTGAAACGGCGGCAAAGCTCACCGAAAAACTGTCGGATATTTCGCCTGCAGACATCCGTTTTTCTTTGAGCATATTCAGAATTTCCCTTCTTGTCGGGTCTGACAACGCTTTCAGAGTATTCTGCAAACTCATACCATCACCTCTGTCATTTAACATTTAACTTAATCGTTAAATGTATTCTAACACATTATTATTCACTTGTCAACACTGTTGACACAAATTTTCAAGTATGATAAACTGAAGTATAATCCGAAAGGGGAAATAAAATGATTAAAAGCTTTATCTGCGTTATTCTTGCTGCAATTCACGCATTCATTTTCACTAACTTTTCAAGCAAAAAAATCCAGAATATAGGGGTGAATCAATTCGTGGAACATCAGACTTTTGAAGGTTTCGGCACAAGCTCATGCTGGTGGTCTCAGACAATTGACAGCGAAGAAACCGCACGCGAAATCGCAAGACTTCTCTATGACGATGAAACCGGTCTCGGTCTTGATATCTACCGCTATAACATCGGCGGCGGAGAAAAAGAGAATCCCGACTGCCGAATATGGGATGTCAACAGACGCACAGAAAGTTTTTATGTTTTAAATAAAGAAACCGGTGAATATGAGTATGACTTCACCCGTGATGCAAATGCTCGCAGAATGCTTGACATGGCTGTTGAATACGGCGCAAAGGAAGTTATTCTTTTCTGCAACAGTCCCCATTTTTCAATGACTGCAAGCGGTCATGCATCGGGCGGACTTACGGAATACGCATCAAATCTCCCAAAGGAAAACTATCAGAAATTCGTTGATTATGTTCTCACAATTGCGGATTGGTTTGTCAGTCAGGGATATCCCGTTTCCGCAATATCGCCCATAAATGAACCTCAGTGGAAATGGGGCGGTGACTGGGTTGGCCAGGAGGGTTGTCATTATACCGCAGACGAAACCGTTGAACTGCTTGAGCTTTTTGCAAAAGAAATGAAAAAACGCAATTCTCCATATAAGCTCAGCGGCCCCGAAAGCGGTCAGATGTCACCCGAATATCACGAATATATCGATAAATTCTTTGCAAACGAAACTCTCAACGGATTCTGCGACACCTTCAGCGGTCACAGCTATTGGCTTGATAACAACACATGGGTAAAATCCGAAACAGGCAAAAAGTTTGCTGAAGAATATCCCGATAAAAAGTTTGAGATGAGCGAATGGTGCGAACTTCCCCTGACAATTGACTCAAAATCAATCGACAGCGGTCTGTATATGGCAAACATCATCGTGCAGGACCTCAACTTGTTCAATGCCGTTTCATGGCAGAGCTGGACAGCCGTTAACGGCGACGGTTTAATGGAAATCATAAACGGCGAGCTTGTGATTTATAACAGATATTATGCATACAAGCATTTCAGCAATTATATTATGCCCGGCATGGTCAGAATCGACACCATGGACAGCTTTGAGGATAAAAGCAAAATCGCTTCAACCGCTTTCACAGACGGAGAAAAAACCGTTACGGTGCTTATAAATAACGGAGAAAAAGGTCAGGACATAAGCCTTTGGGGCGTTTATGAAACCATGGAAATATACACTACCGATGCAGAACACAACTGCGAAAGCACCTATACGGGTGAGTTTATCCGTGAAAATACACTTCCCGCAAAAAGCATAACAACAATCGTTTTATCGAGATAAAAACAGACAGGTCAGACTTTGCCTGTAATAAGGAATTACATAGAGGGCGGGCAAAACCGCAATGCACAGCACAAACCACGGCAGAAATCCAAGTTTGAAAAGCAATATGTCTCCGCTGATACCCTGAGTTTTTCTTATGCTTTCCCTTATTGCATCAAAAGGGGAAAAATTACGGTAGCAGGCAAGGTAAAACATCGATTTCGAATATCTTTGAATAAAAACCAAATAAAAAGCAAAGCCGATTATCGCAAGAGCTGTTATTCCGACAGAAAAAGCACAGACAGCCTTTACGCTTATCGGCTCTTTTTTTATCTGAAACCAGAGAATCATTCCGCCGAGTACGGGAAGAATCTCAAAAACACCGAACCAGAAAAGCTTTATTCCGAAAAGAATAACATTGAGCGCAACGGATTTCAATGTTCCCGAAACACCTATTCCCTTTCCCTTGAAAACCCTTACATTACTTGCAAGCATGAGCATTCTTTTCTGCAAAGAAAGACGGAATGCGCTCGACAATATCACCGACAGAATCAGCGCCGAAGCGGAAACACAGATAAAAACCGTATTGTTTATATTTAGTTTGTGCAATATCACTCTGCCGAAACCGAATATAAAAAATACGGTTATCATACCCGCAACAAACGGCACTACCCTGCCCTGCGAACCGTTAAGAATATATCTTGCCGAAAGCTTTATCCTTGCATTCAAATTATCACCCGAAGCAAAAAATCCCGGAAGCCGAAGCATCCGGGATTATTATTTTATATTTTTATTGATTTATTCTTACAGACCAAAGATTGCTCTGCCCTTATCGAACGCCGAGAAAAGCTTATCCGTTAAAGGAAGAACATATTTTTCAAGCTTGTTGTAGAGCGCATCGCCCTCCTCATATTCGGGAGCAACCGCACCCTCTGCAAAGTTGCCCATAGGGATAACTCTGAGGTTAGGCTTATCGTTCTGAAGGAACTGTGTATACATGGGATTTGACCATACATTATAGCACTCATCGGCATACATGAACCAATAATACATTTCCATAATGCCGTCATGTGCGTTGGAATGAAGCATATCCTTGATGAACCATGTGTTTTCGGGAAGAATGCAGGTTGATGCATCAATTACGCCGTCGGGTGAAAGATGGTTGTGACCGCAGTCTGTGCACTTCTGCTTGTAGTCCTCTCCGAGCGTTTCGCCAAGAAGAGCAACTGTTGCACCTGCCGATGCATATTGAGTATCAACGGTTGCGTCGCTGTTTGTGTGCATTGTTTCAACAAGAGGTGTTCTCTGAATATTGTAGCCTGCAACAATCATAACACGAACGCCTGCATCCATTGCACCGTTAAGGATTTCATCTGCACGGCCCTGAACCTGATAGTGATAATAGTCTGCCTTTTCAATCAGACCCGCCTGAGTTTCGGGGTCAAGATTGATTTTCTTCGCTTCTTCATAAGAACAATCGGGAACGAATGCCCAGAGTCCGAGAAGTGTTCCGAAAACGGGAGTCATAAGCTCATTGAAAACTCTTTCCTGCTGGCTTTCAAGAATAACTTCGCCTGCAAAAAGAACAACATCAACAAGTCCGCTGTAATAAAGAGTGTTAAAAAGAGTCCAGAGAAGAATGCTTTCCGCATCAAAGGGAGGATATCCGTCTGTTGCGTAGTCAAGGAGTGCTCTTGCATTGAGAGCAAGCTTTCTTGTGAGAAGGTCGCCTGCTACAGCTGTGCCGAGAAGAGGACAGCTCTGGAAAATGCAGGCATCAACAGCGTCGTAGCCGTATTCGTTGAAATATGCAAGAGTAACAACACCGCCCATTGACGATGCACGGAAATGAACCTTGTCATGACCTGTAAGAGCCATGATATGCTTAACGAATTCATCAAGCTGACCTGCAACCTCAACGGGATCAAGACGCCAGTCATAATGGAAATAATACTGGTTGCCCTTGCTGTGGTCGGTTTCCGTGGGAAGGTCGATTTTAACAGTAACATTTTCAAGCGAATTTCCGTTGCCGTCAAGAGCCATTGCACCGAATGCATCGCCGACAGCTTCAATAAGAGCATCGCCGAGATGGTCAAGATTCATTGTGAAGCCTACTTTAAGGAGTGCGGGAAGAACCTTGAGAACAATCTGAATAATTGATTCTGTTGACGGTCTGAAAAGAGTTCTTTCGTTTTCGGTGTCTGCATTTTCGTATATATCGGTGTTGCCGAGAGGGCCTACATAGATTACGGGCAGCTCACCGCAGTTGCATTTTCCGCTTGCCGCCGATGCAGCAGGCATCATAACGCAGAAAAGCATAACGACTGAAAGTACAATTGCTGTTATTTTTTTCACCAAAATCATCCTTTCGGAATTTTTATACAGTTCATTTTAACATATGATATTCAAATACTCAATATATTTTAAAATATTTTTACTAAATTTTATTAATATATTGAAAAGATATATATGACTGTGTTACAATATCCAAAATATAAAATTGTCAGGGTGAAAGAATTGAATCAGACAGAAAACAAGCAAGCGGGTCTTTCAATAAACAAAAAGACCGTAATTATGATCTGCGTTCTTCTTGCGGCAATTATGGCTTTTGCGGGAATTCTGACGCAGGTTCTGCCCAGAGGTGTTTACGAAACAGCCGCCGACGGAACAATCATCAACGGAACATACACTGAAATTGAAGACAAGCTCCCGATATGGAAAATAATACTTGCTCCCATTCTCGTTTTCGGAACAGAAACGGCGCTCACGGGCGTTGGTATCATTCTGATAATAACACTTATCGGCGGAACATTCCTTATCCTCGATAAATGCAGCGTTCTGAAATACATAATGGCGGTTATCATCCGCAAATTCGGCAGCAAAAAATATCTGCTGATGAATCTTATGATTCTTGCATGTATGTTTCTGAGCTCAACAGCAGGCATTCTTGAAGAATCCGTTACCCTTGTCCCCATTGCGGTTGCAATATCCCTTGCTCTCGGCTGGGATTCATTTGTGGGTCTCGGAATGAGCCTTATTGCGGTTGCCTTCGGCTTCACTGCCGCAACCTTCAATCCGTTCAATGTTGCAACGGTGCAAAGAATGGCTGAAATCCCTGTTTTTTCGGGAACTCTTTTCAGAATCCTTGTTTTTATTGCCGTTTATGCGGTGCTTGCAGGATTTCTTACTCTGTACGCAAAAAAAATCGAAAAGAATCCGCAGAAATCGCTCTGCTATGAAACAGACATTGCTCTGCGTGAAAAATACAACCTTGATGACAGCATGGCAGTGCTCTCTGACCCAAATATCCGGAAAGCTTCCAAAGCCTTTCTTTTCTGCCTTTTAGGGGTTCTTGTTGCGATAATTGTTGACTTTGTTACAGGTGCGGAAGGCGGAGTTTCCCTTCCCGGAATGGCAATTCTCTTCTTTGTCGGAGGTATGCTTGCCGGCAAATTTTCGGGAATGAACGGCAAAGCTCTTGCAAAAAGTTTCGGCGAAGGAATCAAAACAATTGCTCCCATCATTCCTATTATCGTTATTATTCTTTCAATCACATATATCCTTGACCAAGGCAACATAATCCCCACAATTCTCAATTTTGTTTATAATCTTATTGACGGTGTCAGCCCCTATGCGGCAATACTGATGCTGTTCCTGTTCATTGTTATTCTTGAATTTTTCGTTGGCAGCGGCACGGCAAAGGCATTCCTTGTTATGCCTATCGTGCTTCCCCTTGCGGATATGGTGAATGTTACCCGTCAGAGCGTTACTCTTGCTTTCTGCCTCGGCGACGGATTCACAAATCTGCTCTATCCCACAAGCGGAATAATGATTGTTGCAATCGGACTTGTCAATATTTCTTACGGCAAATGGCTTAAATTTTCGTGGAAGCTCTTTGCTCTTGAAGGTATTGTTTCGGTTGTTCTGATGATGCTTGCGGTTGCAATTAATTATGCATAAGGTGATTATATGAAACTTAAATTCAAAGACGGCAAATTCAAAATCCTTCTTTTCGGCGATATCCACGAGCATACAGACTATAAAACAAATCCGAAGTTCAAAGATATGCAAAAGCTTATGGTTGCGGCTCTTGATGAATACAAGCCGGATTTATGCGTTCTTCTCGGCGATAACTGCAATACCGAATGCATTGCTGATGACCCCGAACTTTTCGAAGAAATGCTCCGTGCGGTTGTTTCACCCATAACAGAGCGTAAAATACCCTTCGCCGCAGTGCTCGGAAATCACGAGCATGACCACGGTCACGAGGATGAAGTTGTTAAGATATACGAAAAAATCAATTTTTGCTTAACCAGAAACGATGCGCCCTCCGCAATCACGGGTAATGCAAACTTCAAGGAGCTTGTTTATTCCTCTGACGGCGAAACACCTCTTTTCTGTTTGTGGTTCATCGATTCAAACAACTGCCATGAGGACAGAACCGTTTCTCATTATGACTATGTTCACACAGACCAGATTGAATGGTTTGAAGAAGAATGTGCAAAACTCAGAGAGCTTAACGGCGGAAAGCCGATGCCCTCGTTTGTTTTTCAGCACACACCTGTTCCTGAAGAGTACAATCTTCTCAGAAAAGCAAAAATATGGGAGCTTCCCATTGCCGTAAAAGGTCATAACACCAAAAGCAAAACATGGTATGTGGGCAAAGACGGAGTTGCGGATGTTGTGGGCGAAGGACCTTGCTCACCCGATGTGAACAACGGTCAGTTTGAAAGTTGGAAAAAAGTCGGCGGAATTCTCGGTGCATTCTTTGGTCACGACCATCTCAACGATTTTTCGGGTTGGACAGACGGAATTTTCCTTGCTCAGCACAGAACCGCAGGCTTCAGAGCATATACAGACGGCTGCAGAAGCTGCGTAAGACTTGTTACACTCGATGAAAAGAATCCCGAAAAGTTCACTCACGAACTCAAGCGTTTTAAACAGTTTGGTCTCAAAAGCGAAAGTCTCGGCCCCATTCTCAGGAACTTCACCGACAGACAAAGCTTATTTATGCACATTATCGGATATGCGGCAGGCGGAATTGCAGGCATTACCGCAATCGGATTTTTAATAAAATATCTTCTTGAAAGATTCGGAGGTTAAACCATGGAAAACAAAGGCAAACTCAGCAAATCACTTATTCTGAACATCATTCTCTTCGGCTTTATGGGTCAGGTTGCATGGGCAGTTGAAAACAACTTCTTCAACCTTTTCCTTTTTAATGAAATCGGCGGCAACTCAACCGACATCTCGAATATGGTTGCCGCAAGCTCGGTTGTTGCCGTTCTTACAACCCTTTTCATGGGCAGTCTGAGCGACAAAATCAATAAAAGAAAAATCTTCATCTGCGCAGGCTACATCATCTGGGGTGTAACCGTTATGGCGTTCGCTCTCATCTCCCCCGAAAACGTTGCTAAAGTTATGGGCACAACTCCCGCCGCCGCAGTCAGCACAACCGTTATCCTCGTTATCATCATGGACTGCATTATGACTTTCATGGGTTCAACCAGCAACGATGCCGCATTCAACGCATGGATTACCGATATCACAGCACCCTCAAACAGAGCAAAGGTTGAATCGCTCCTTGCTCTTCTTCCCGTTATTGCAATGGTAGTTGTTACAGCCGCCTTCGGCTCACTTTCGGGCAAATTCGGCTACCCAGTCTGTTTTATCGGTCTCGGTCTTATCGTTACAATCTGCGGTGTAATCGGTATTTTCTCAATCAAGGAATCAAGAACAGGCGTTAAAACCACAAGCAGCTTTGTTGAATGTCTTACATACGGCTTCAGACCTTCGGTTATCAAAAACAACAAGGGTCTTTACATTTCACTCCTCTGCATGGGTATCTTCTCAATTGCAAGCCAGATATTCTTCCCCTATCTCTTCATTTATGTTGACCACTATATAGATATGGAAACCCTCAAGCTTACCGTTCCCACGATTATTCTTGCCGTTGTTGTTCTTGCGGGTTCAGTTGCAGCTCTTGTTTCAACAATAATTCTCAGCGACAGAAAGGGCAAAGCACCCTTCCTTTATCCTTCAGCTGCATTCTTTATCGTTGGTCTTATTCTTGTTTATCTTGCAGACAAAAACATCATATGGTTTGCTCTTTCGGCGATTATTGCAATGGTCGGCTACGGACTTCTCATGATTATGCTCAACGCGGCAATCCGTGACTTCACTCCCGAAGACAAAGCAGGTCAGCTTCAGGGCATCAGAATGATTTTCTCGGTTATGCTTCCCATGCTCATCGGTCCCCGTATTGCGGCAAAGATAACCGATATGTATGCCACCGCTCAGTATGCAAACGATTACGGCGAGCTTGTTAATATCCCCGCACCCCACATCTACCTCGGTGCAGCCATTGCAGGCGCAACAATCGTTATCCCCTTGTTCTTCCTTGTTAAAGAATTCAAAAAGGCAGAAAGAAAATAATTAAACTCAGAAGAAGGTAATTCATTAATGAATATCATTATTGTAGGTCTTGGAAAGCTGGGTCTGACATTAACAAAACAGCTCAACGCCGAAGGTCACAACATCACCGTTGTTGACACAAACAGCAATAAAGTATCATCTGCGGTTGACACCTATGATGTTATGGGTGTTTGCGGAAACGGCACAACCTGTGAGGTGCTTGAAACCGCAGTTGCTTCAAAAGCAAAGCTTATCATCGCCGCAACCGCTTCCGATGAAGTCAATATCCTTTGCTGTCTTATCGCAAACAGAATGGGCGTTGAAAACACAATCGCCCGTGTACGCAATCCGGACTATGCGGCACAGATGCAGTTCATGCGTAATGAACTCGGCCTGAGTATGCTCGTTAACCCCGAATTTGAAACCGCAAACGAAATTTCAAGAATCATCCGTTTCCCGTCTGCGGCAAATCTTGAATCATTCTCACGAGGCAAGGTTGAAATTGCAAGCATACGAATACATTCGGACAATATGTTCTGCGATATGCCTCTTTATGAAATAAGAAAAAAATGCAAGGCAAAGGTTCTTGTATGCGCAGTTCAGCGTGACGACGAGGTTTGCATCCCCTCAGGTGATTTCGTTATAAAATGCGATGATATAATAAGCATAACAGGCACTCGCTCAGAGCTTTCAACCTTCATGAAGCAGACGGGTGTTTATAAACAAAAAATCAAAAAGGTTATGATTATCGGCGGCGGAAGAATCGGCTATTATCTTGCAAAGCTTCTATCCGATACAGGCAGAAACATAAAGCTCATCGAACAAGATGACAGCCGATGCTACAGCCTCGCCGACACTCTCCCCGATGTTACCGTTATCCACGGCGACGGCACTGACCAGGATATTCTTGACGAACAGGGTCTTGAATATCAGGATGCGCTTGTTGCCCTTACTGGAATTGACGAAGAAAACATCATTGTTTCTATGTATGCGGAATCGAAAAACATCAACAAGGTTATCACCAAGGTTAACCGTCACTCTTATTCCATTCTGAACGATATCGGACTTGATACCATTGTTTCTCCGCAGATTGTTGCGGGAAATCTTGTCACAAGATATGTACGCGCACTCCATAACTCCGCAGGCAATTCGCAGATTCAGACTCTTCATAAGCTTGTTAACGGCAAGGTTGAAGCAGTTGAATTTATTGTTCCGGAAGATGCGGGTTATCTTGATATCCCGTTCAAAGACCTCAGGCTTCTGCCCAATCTGCTTATAGGTTGCATCAACCGCAACGGTAAAATCATTTTCCCCGGCGGTGCGGATGTGCTTAAAGCGAACGACAGCATAATTGTTGTTACCGCAGGAAGAATCCTTGAAGATATTCATGATATTTTCGTTTGATTATGCGGAGGCAGTTTTATGAATTATCCGATGATTTTCAATAACATAGGCAAAATCCTGCTTGTTGAAGCGGCTTTGCTTGTGTTTCCCGCAATCGGTGCGGTTATATACGGAGACAATACTCTTATTTCATTTGCTCTGACCATTGCGGCACTTGCCGTAACAGGCTTGCTGTGTCTGAGAAAAAAAGCAAAAAAAATCAATATTTACGCAAAAGAAGGCTATGTTATCGTTGCTCTGTCATGGATTCTTATGTCATTTTTCGGAGCAATGCCGTTTTATATCAGCGGATACATTCCGAATTTTGTTGACGCCTTCTTTGAAACTGTTTCAGGTTTCACAACAACAGGTTCAACCATACTTTCCGATATTGAATCGCTTCCGAAAAGTCTGCTTTTCTGGCGAAGCTTCACCCATTGGATAGGCGGTATGGGAATTCTTGTTTTTGTTATCGCCATTATGCCGAAAACCGAAAACAGCTCAATGCACGTTATGCGCGCGGAAGTGCCGGGACCCACGGTAGGCAAGCTTGTTTCAAAGCTCCGTGCGTCTGCAAGAATTCTTTACGGAATATACTGTGTGCTTACCCTTATTCAGATCATCCTGCTTTTTGCAGGCGGAATGCCTTTATTTGACAGTATAGTCACCTCCTTTGCAACTGCAGGCACGGGCGGATTTGCCATTCTGAGTAACAGTATAGAGGGCTACAACAGTCTGTATGCGGAAATGGTTATTGCCGTATTCATGCTGATTTTCGGTGTTAACTTCAACCTTTATTATATGATTATCATAAAGCAGGGCAAACAGGCAATCAAAAGCGAAGAATTGCGCTGGTATCTCGGTATTGTTGCCGGCTCGGTTATCATAATTGCCCTGAGTCTTATCAATACCAAGCACGATATAGGCGAATCCTTCCGCTACGCTTTCTTCCAGGTTGCTTCAATCATAACGACAACAGGTTTTTCCACCACAAACTTCGACACTTGGCCGGTTATCGCAAAATGCATTCTTGTTTTGCTTATGATAATCGGCGCATGTGCAGGCTCAACGGGCGGCGGAATCAAAGTTTCCAGGCTTATGATTCTTGTTAAAAGCAGTTTGCGTGACATAAGAAAAGCAATAAATCCCAGAAGTGTTGAAACAGTTAAGCTCGACAGACAATCCGTTGAAGAACCCGTTGTTAAGAGCACCTCTGTTTTCTTTGCAACATTTATGCTTATCACTGCACTATCAATTATGATTGTCGCCATCGACGGCAGAGACCTTGTAACAACCTCAACGGCGGTTGTTGCGTGTATGGGTAATATCGGACCGGGCCTCGGTGCTGTCGGACCTTACGGAAATTTTGCTGATTTTTCAAATCTCAGCAAGATTGTTTTAAGCTTCGACATGCTTGCAGGCAGACTTGAGCTTATACCCATGCTGATGATATTCTCTCCCTATGCATGGTCAAGAAAATATTCATAAAAAGTTCAACACCCCGATTGTTTTCGTTCTTGAAAACAATCGGGGTGCTTCTTCTTTTATTTTATCTTTATAATTTTTTCACCCTTAACAAGATATGCATTTTTTGCAAGGTCTATAAGAGGCTGGTCATTGAGGGAGTCGGTGTAAAAATTATCGATTTCGGCATCAGGAAATTTTTCTTTAAACACCTTAACCTTGTTTTCACGGTAGCAGAAGTTAACAAGCTTCATGTTTTCAAGGTCTGTTTCACTGCCCACATAATTCTTGATGTTTAGCCTTTTGCAGATTTCTTCAAGCACAACATCAACGCAGGCAGAAATGATAATATCGTCATCCCTTCTCTGCTTAAGATAAAACGGTTTTATTTTGCAGCTGTTTTTATCCCAGAATTTCTGAACATTCTCCTCAATATTATCAAGCTTTGCCGCATAGCTTTCAATTACACCTGCATAGTTATCAAGAGCATCATGCAAAGTCATTTTTGTTGCCTTGTATTTTGTTATGCAGCTGATTGCCCACGGAAGCGCCGTTATAAGCTTCGGGTCTTTTTTCAGAAAATATAAGAAAAGGTCAACACCCGATTCTCCTCTGTAGATAGTGTTATCAAAATCATATACATTCATATTCTTACCTTCTTTCGTTTTATATGTTCAATTTTGTTCCGCACCAATTAATATCTGCAGTAAACTGCGGCAGGAACAAGTCCCCGCCTTGCTTTATTATAATTGAATTATATCACTCCATATAAGTTGCATTTTTCTTATTAAGAATAAATTTCTTAGTGTTTTATTAAGATTTATATAATTTCTTCCAAAATCATACAAATCGCATCGTTTGAACACATTGAATTTTGGATTTTGCAGTGATATAATATCGGCGACGGGAGCGATAAAAATGAAAACAAAAAACATAATTTCAGACAAAGAATTTTACAAATTATTTTTCACAATGACCATAACCATGGCATTTCAGAATCTCATTGTTTTCGGCGTTAACCTTGCCGACTCGGTTATGATGGGTGCATACAGCGAAACCGCACTCAGCGGTGTTGGTATCTGCAACAACATTCAGTTTTTCCTCAATATGGCTGCATCAGGCGTTGCATCGGGTGTAACGGTTATTGCATCGCAGTATTGGGGCAAAAAAGAAACCAAACCCATTCACCGCGTTTCTGCGGTAGGAATGTGGATTGGTATTATTATCACCATGCTGATTTTTGCCTTTGCGGCAATTGCACCCGAAACTCTTATCCGCCTCTTCACCGATAAAGAAAGTGTTATTGAGCAGGCAGTGCTTTATCTTGATATTATAAAACATACATATCTTATGTTTACAGTTACAACAATTCTGCTTGCAATTCTCCGAAGCGTTGAAACGGTTAAAATCGGATTTTATGTTTCGCTTTCCTCTTTTGCGGTTAATATTTTCCTTAACTGGGTGCTGATTTACGGCAAATTGGGTGCACCTGAAATGGGTATCAGAGGTGCGGCGGCAGCTACACTCGTTGCAAGAGCAATTGAGCTTATCGTTACCGTTATTTATGTTTTATTTGCTGACAAAAAACTGCAATTCAGAATCCGTGACCTGTTTAATGCAGACAAAGAAATGATTAAGGATTATTTCAAAACGGGTCTCCCTCTTATGATGAGCAGCGTTTCATGGGGAATAGCAATGAGCATTCAGGGCGCAATCATCGGCAGACTTGTTGAAAGCGCAATTGCCGCAAACAGCATCGCCACTACTCTTTTCCAGGTTGCAACGGTAGTCTGCTATGCATCAAGCAACGTTGCCTGCGTGCTTATCGGAAAAACCATAGGCGAAAAGAAACCCATGGAAATCATAAAAAGCAGAAGCAAAAATCTTCAGCTTATTTTTCTTGCAATAGGTGTTACATCAAGTGCAGTTCTTTTGCTTTCAAAAAATCTTATCCTTGATTTTTACAATGCGAGCGCAGAAACAGTTGAATTCACGAATCAGTTTATATGGGTGCTCTGCGTAACGATTATCGGCACGGCTTATGAAGCACCTGCACTCTGCGGAATCGTTTCGGGCGGCGGCGAAACCTCGTTTGTTCTTAAAAACGATATAATATTTATGTGGGGAATTGTTCTTCCGCTGAGTGCGTTGAGTGCTTTCGTTTTCAAATTCCCCGTTGTTGTGACCTTCGCCTGCCTTAAAGCAGACCAGGTGCTCAAATGCGTTGTTGCCTATTTCAAGGTCAACAGCTTCAATTGGGTTAAATCGGTTACGAGATAGAGAGAGGAAACGTCTCAAGGAGATGAAGAAGCCGTTTTCTTCCGATGACAGGCGTATGCGATTCGTCGAATCGGAAAAAACGGCTAGAAAAACATATCATTATTTTTTGTTTTATTCTGAAATTAAAATTGGCTTGAACTGGTTAAATTCCCGTTCAAGCCAATTATTATTTATTTGGTTTCTTTTGGTCTTCGCTTCGTGAGGTGTTCCCTCAGAATAAGTCTTCCTGATTTGCAGTTTTGATTCCTGCGCCTGCGAGGGCTGCGGCTGCAAGCTGATTATCGTCAACACGGAAAATCATGTATGCGCCTGCCTTTGAGGAGTTGAACGCATATGTATATTCAACAACAATGTTGGCATCCGAAAGAACCTCAAGA
>JAZSCL010000272.1:0-17214 GCA_045602905.1 Acutalibacteraceae bacterium | reverse complement strand
CATTGATAAAATCGGCGAAGAACATTTCCTTGCAAACATCGACGAAGCTCTGGCTTACGCAGAAAAAATACAGTAAAAAATTTACGGGAGAAGTCGGAGGCCAAGCGGTCTTAGGAAGACAATTGATAGATTCAACTCCTTGGCTCACAGAACGACATGGCTACGATCCGACTTCATTGATAAAATCGGCGAAGAACATTTCCTTGCAAACATCGACGAAGCTCTGGCTTACGCAGAAAAAATACAGTAAAAAATTTACGGGAGTGCTGATTCGGCACTCCCGTTTTTAATTATTCAACTGCCTTGAAATATCTGATAAAGCTTGCCCCGTCAGAGATATCTGCGTTGGGGAAGCAGAGACCTGCATTCATGAGAAGTGCACCCGAATAAACTTCATCGGTTTCTTCGTCAATGTAGTATTTATCGGGGTCAAGACCCTTGAGTTTAATGAAGATTGCGGAATCCTCGGGTCTTGTTATCGTTACGAGAGTGAGCAGCGCTTCGTTTTTATCCTCGGAAACAAATTCCCATGCGGCACGGTATTTGTTCTCAAAGGGACTGATAAGTCTGTAAAGGTCGCCGTAATGGATAACATCATAATACTTATGATAATCCTTAACCTGACGCTTGACAATGCGCTTATCGGCATCGGTGAATTTATTGGGGTCAAGCTCATAGCCGAAAGTACCCCAAAGAGCAACATTGCCCTTGGTATCATATCCCGTTCTTCTGCAAGCGGAAACATGAGCACCCATGGTTGATGCAGGGTAACACATTGAAGTACCGAACTGAATTGTAAGGCGTTCAATTGGGTCGGTATTGTCACTTGTCCATATCTGGGGTGAGAAGGAAAGTGTACCGGGATCAAAGCGTCCGCCGCCGCCTGAGCAATTTTCGATAAGCATATCGGGGAATTCCTTTGTCAAACGGTCCATAACATCGTATGTACCGAGCACAAAGCGGTGGAAAACCTCTTTCTGCTGATCAGCAGGAAGAGCCGCAGAGCCGACTTCTGTAAGATTTCTGTTGAAATCCCACTTGAGATAATCTATCTTGCAGGTTGAAAGCACCTTTTTCATTTCGCCGAAAATGTAGTCACGGACATCCTGTCTTGAATAGTCAAGAACATACTGATGGCGTGCGATTGACTTTTCTCTGCCAGGAACATGAATACACCATTCGGGATGTGCACGGTAAAGATTACTGTCACGGGAAATCATTTCGGGTTCATACCAGATACCGAACTTTATGCCGAGTGCGTTGATTTTATTGACGAATTCGGCAAGAGTGCCGCCGAGCTTTTCTTCATTTACCTGCCAGTCACCGAGACCGCTTCTGTCTGAATTTCTGTCACCGAACCAGCCCTCATCCATAACAAGCATATCAATTCCGAGTTCCTTTGCTCTTTCGGCGAATGTAACAAGCTGATCGCCCGTGAAATCCATTCCCGTTGCTTCCCAGTTGTTGATAAGAAGAGGACGCTTGATGTCTCTCCACTTGCCTCTGATGAGGTGTTTATTATAAAGACGGTGGAAAATACGGCTCATTTCGCCTATGCCCTTGTCGCTGAACACCATTACCGCTTCGGGTGATTCGAATTCTGCACCGGGTTCAAGCTTCCAGCCGAAGCCATCGGGATTAATACCCATGATAATTCTTGTGCCCGCAAACTGATTTACCTCAGCCTCAAAAAGATGGTTGCCGCTGTAGACAAGGTTATAACCGTATGCACAGCCGTAATCTTCCGTTGCACCCTTATCAACAATAGCCGCAAAGGGATTCTGATGATGGCTCGATGAACCTCTTTTGCTGGAAATCATCTGTCTGCCATGAGCAAGAGTACGTCTTTCAACGCTTCTTTCCTTTGCCCATCTGCCGTAAAGAGTAATCATTTCGTAATCGTGAGTATGATAATCAACAGCACAGCTCATTACTCTTTCAATCTCAACGGTTTTATCCGATGCGTTGATAACCTTGACTCTTCTTGTCATTGCGCCGTGGTTTTCAAAAACCGTGTAATAAAGCACAGCCTGAACACCTGTTACCGAGTCTTCGGTAAGCACTTCGAGGGTTGTTGCTTCATCGTCATTTTCGATATAAAGAGAAGGAAGGCCGTTGATTGCGGGCTTACCCTTATAGATTTTATGTGACTTATAGCGGACATCGGTGGAATTGTTGCCGTCTGCATTTCTTACGGCAAAAGCTGATGTTCTGAAATCGCCCGTACCCTCTCCCGAATACTCAAGGGGCGTTACATCGGCTGAAAACATCCAGTCCTGAACATTGATATTATTGGGACTGAACGAGGGGAATCCGCCTCTGTATTTGAGACCTTCAACATTGATATCGGGGATTTTTGAACCGTAATAGAGGTGAACAAGATAATCCTGCTCATATATCTGAAAAATATAGCTTGATGTTGCGGTGTCAAGCTTGAAAATCTTTTTTTCGCTGTCGAAAATAATAGGCATATCAGTTCTCCTTAATCATATAATTGATTTTTTCTCTCGTTTCAAGAAGCCATTCATTTTCATGAGGATATTCCATGAAGGTCAGAGGCTTGAACAAATCTTTATCTATGAATTCAAGCACTTTTTCTCTGCCGATTTTCTTTTCAAGAAGTTTAAGAGCAAGAATATCCTGGAATCCGTCATAAAAAACCTTAAGGCGAAGAGATTCAAGTGCAGTTCCGTTTTCTGCAGGGTAAACCATAAATGAATCACCCGAGGGGAATCCGCCTCCGGCATCGCTCACCTTGAACGGATCAATGGCTTTGATTGAATACTGCGAATTATAGAAATTATAACCCCAATGAAGGAAACCCTTGACATCGTATTTATAAAGAAGTATACCAAGCACACGGTTACGAAGCGAGGGCATGGAGAAGAAACGGTTGGGCATATAAGAATGACCCTGAGCGCAACAATAATATGTCCACAATTCAGGCACATTGCCTATAAACGGATTTATAGCATCCTCGCACGGTATTGGGTTCTTTACTGCTCCCATTTCATAGAAAGCGAAATCTGAAAGTGCATCGATAACTCTGAATCCGGGGAATATTTCTTCAATAAGTGCGGCTCTGCGTTTATATGTTGCAAGGTCTTTGTTATGAGGCTCATCGGAAACATGGAGGAAACATTTTTCTTTGATACCTTCACTCTCAACAACCTTTATGAATGCACCGGCAAACTGGCGAAGAAATTCATCGTATTTCTTGCTTGATGTTCTTGTTTTCCAGCCGAAAATCTTTTTCTCTCTGCCCTTTGAATCAAGAGCAACGATTTTGGGAGCGTGCTTTGCACCCCACTGAGTAAAGAAATGGCTCATTTCAAAATATTCAATTCCGCATTCACGGCAGATTGAAACCCATTTCCTGAAATTAGAGAAATCGAAATAATATTTTCCGCCGTTGTGACGCACGGTTACAAGCTGAACTGTTCTTCTTTCACCGCCAACTCTCGTATCAAGAGGAGGAGTAAAAAGAGGAGTCAGAATGCAGTTCATGCCGTGGTCAGCCGCAGTTTTGATGAAATTCCGGTTGATACGCCAGTATTCTTCGCTGAACGGTTCGATGTTATAATAATTGCATATACAATCGGAATGATACCAGTTTGTGTAGATAAGCTCCTGCCCGGGAAGCTCTGCATCTATAACTTCGATTTCGATTTCGGCTTTTTCACCGTTTACAAAAACGGAAAGCACGGATTTACCGACGAAGTTTCCGTTTGGCATAACCTCAACCCAAAGGCTGTACCACTTACCTGCCTCTGAAGCAAATTCTCCGTCAGCGGGAATCAGACAGTCGGGATAATCGCCCGATGTTTTGCGAAGATAAAAGTCATCAACGCCGTCTTTATATGCTGCCGTGCCTACAGGAATTTCTCTGACTGTATATGCTTTTGAATATTCCGTAAGCTTACCGCTCAATTCAAAATTAATCTTTTCATCGTTTTCGGTACAGAAAGCAACCTGAAAAGATGAACGTTCGTTTTTGAGCATGGAAAACCCTTTGAATTGTGTTGCAGAGGGTCTTTCATCGGAAAACACTTTTTCAAGTGAACTCAAAACCAATATTTCCATAACAAACCTCCTATTTATTCATGCTCATGAGTCTGTCTTTTTCAACGGTTTTGTCAACCGCTTTCATAACGGAATTTTCAAATCCGGCTTCCTTAAGGCTGCAGACTCCCTCGATTGTTGTACCGCCGGGTGAGCATACATTTCTGACAAGCTGGCTTACGGCAGCATCGCTTTCAAGCATAAGCTTTGCACTGCCGAGCATCATTTGTGCGGCGATATCCTGCGCCGTTTTTGCAGTCAGACCGTATTTGACTCCCGACATTGCAAGCGCATCCGCAAACATAAATGCAAAAGCAGGTGCAGATCCTGCAATTGCCGTAAATCCGGAAAAATATTTTTCTTCAAGGTCAACTGCTTTTCCGAAATATGAGCAGAAATCAATTGCGAATTCCTTATCCGAATACGATGAGAATTCGCTTATGCAAACAGCTGTCATGGATTCTCCCACAGCGGCATTAAGATTCGGCATAATGCGTGCAATACGGGCATCATAACCGAAATATCCGAGAATTTTTGAAATTTCCGTTCCTGCCGCAGTTGAAATAATAAGCGGGTTACTTGCCTTTGCTTCTTCTTTTATCTCGATTGCAAGTGCCTCAAAATCCTTGGGTTTAACGGCAATCACAATATTTTCACACTTTGAGGCAATATCCTTAGCAGAATCGGCAACAACAACGGAAAGCTCTTCTTCAAGCTCCGCAAGTTTCTCTTTGTTTATATCAAAAATCATTATTTCGGAAGGCATAATCTCCTCTGCGGCAACAACGCCTCTGAGAATTGCGCTTGCAAGATTACCTGTTCCTATAAATCCGAGTTTCATATTATCACTCCTGTATTAATTGAAAAAGCGCAAAGCAGAAATCTGCTCTGCGCCGTTCCTTTTGAATCAAAGGTCTGATGTACAGTTGGGGCATTTTGTTGCGCCGATTGCGATTTCACTCTTGCAGTAGGGACACTCTTTTGTTGTGGGCTCTGCGGGAGCTTCTTCTTCTTCCTTCTTTGTCTTATCTGCAACTGCGTTGATTCCCTTAACAAGAAGGAATACAACAAATGCCATGATAAGGAAATTGAGAATTGCGCTGATGAAGTTACCGTAGTTGAGAGTTGCCGCACCTGCTTCCTGAGCAGCGGCAAGAGTTGCATATTCACCGCCGTCAAGAGCGATGAAAAGGTCTGCAAAGTTAATGCCCTTTGTTGCAAGACTGATAACAGGCATAACAACGTCGTCAACAAGTGACTTAACGATTGCCTGGAATGCACCGCCAACGATAACGCCGACTGCAAGGTCAATAACATTGCCTCTCATGATAAACTTTTTGAATTCGCCGAAGAATCCGTTTCCTTTTGCCATTTTTATTACCTCCGTAATATTTATAAGCTTAATTTACCAAAAATTCATTCAAAGGTCAACACCTTCAAGGTTAAAATTTGGAATAAAATTTTCTTCTGCCGATTCTTTGCTCTGAAAAAAGCAGTTTTCAAACCCCAGCGCAAGAATTTTTTCTTTGACAATTGAATACTCCCTTGCCGAAAGCCGTCTGTTAACCGGCGGCATATCAACGGCTTTACCGTATGGGGTGTACTGCCTCATAACACTTATGTATGTTTCAGAGGGAAGGTTTTCGCTGACCCATGTAAAAACCTTGACCGCCTGAGAAATATTTCCCGGCAAAACCATGTGGCGGATTGCAAGACCTTTTTTCGCAATTCCGTTTTCATCGGTTTCAAGATTGCCTGCCTGTCTGTACATTTCAAGCACCGCTGATGAGGCAAACTCAAAATAATTTTCGGCATTGGAATATTTGAGTGCGGGTGCAAAATCGTAATATTTTATATCAGGCAGATATATATCAACCAGACCCTCTAACATTTTCAGGGTTTCTGCTTTTTCGTATCCCGATGAATTCCACACAACAGGTACGGGTGAATTATATTCCTTAAGCACCTTGGCAAGCATCGGTGCATAGTGGGTCGGAGTTACGAGATTGAGATTATGAACACCTTTTTCAATAAGCGCATCAAAAATTTTCATGAGCTGAACATCGCTTATTTCCTTACCGAATGCACGGTGGCTTACATCATAATTCTGGCAGAAAACACATCCAAGATTACAGCCGGAAAAGAAAACCGTTCCCGAGCCGCTTGTACCGCTTATAAACGGTTCTTCCCAGAAATGAGGCATAGCTCTTGCTACTCTGAAGCTTTCAGTAACCGAGCATATTCCCGTTTCGTTTTTTCTGTTTATGCCGCAGTTTCTCGGGCAGATTCCGCAATTCATAATCCGTTCACCTCTTTTTTATATATTATACAATTATATTTTATAAAAGCAAGTGATTTTTCATTGCATTATTTTAAAATATAGTGTATAATATTTTGAGATTTTAAAATAGGGTGATATTATGCTTCTTGCAATCGATATCGGTAATACAAACATAACAATGGGCGTTTATAACAAAGACGAGCTCATTTTTGTTACTCACATAGCAACAGACCGCTCCAGAACTCCTGACCAGTATGCAGTTGAATTCAAACAGATTTTTGCTCTTTACAATATGCCTCAGAACAGCTTTGAAGGAGCTGCAATCAGCAGCGTTGTGCCTGAGCTTTCGGCAACGATGAGCAAAGCTGTTGAAAGAATAACAGGCAAAAAACCCATGATTCTCGGACCCGGAATCAAAACGGGAATGAACATCCTTATTGATAACCCTGCGCAGCTCGGTGCAGACCTTCTTGCAGGCGGAGTAGGCGCAGCCGCACTCTATCCCCTTCCCTGCCTTGTTATTGACCTCGGCACAGCAAGTAAGATAAGCGTTATCGACAAAAACGGTTCTTTCTGCGGCTGCACGATTTCTCCCGGTATCGGTATTTCACTTGATGCACTTTCCGCAAGAACATCTCAGCTTCCTAATATCAGCCTCAAAACTCCCGCAAGAGCAATCGGCAAAAATACGATTGATTCAATGCAGTCGGGTACTGTTTTCGGCTATGCAGCAATGATTGACGGTCTTTGCGAAAAGCTTGAAGAAGAGCTTGGCGAAAAGGTTAAGTCAACAGTTGCAACCGGCGGTCTTGCCCGTGACCTTGTAAAAAGCTGCAAAAGAGATATCATATATAACGGTGAACTTGTCCTCTACGGTCTTAAGGTTCTCTTTGAAAAAAACAATAATAGATAGTTTATGTTTCGCTTAATTTTGCGTTGCATCCTGAAGACAGATGGTATGCATCTTACTGTTAAAGGAGCAGCAGCAAGGAGGAATATATTTATGTCAAAAACAAAATCATCCGCAATGAAACGCAACCTTAACCTCGCACAAATGGGTGTTATGAGTGCACTCATTATTGCAATGACCTTTGTGCCCTATCTCGGATACATCAGCTATGGCGGGCTGAGTATCACGCTGATTCACATTCCGGTCATCATCGGTGCTTGCGTAATGGGCGTCAAGGGCGGTGCCGTGCTCGGCACTGTATGGGGAGCATCATGCATAATCAAAGCTCTGCTTGCACCTCCCTCTCCGCTTGAAGGAATCATCTTCAAGAATCCCATTGTTGCACTTATCCCCAGAATAATCGCAGGCGCTGCAGCAGGTCTGATTTTCACGCTTGTTGCAAAAAAAGATAAGAAAAAACACATCGCATCGGCTTTGGGTGCATTGGGCGGCTGCCTTTGCAACACCGTTTTCGTTATGGGAAGCATCTATCTTCTCTACGGCGAAAAATACGGCGCAGAACTCGGTATCGCTTCGGTTAATTTCGGCGGTCTCACGAATTACATTCTTGCAGCTTTCGGTATCAATGCAATTATTGAAATTGTTGTTGCAATCGTAATCGCAATCCCCGTAAGCCTTGCTTTAAGAAAAGTTAAAACCAAAATCTGAAAGACGGTGAATTAATTGCCAATCAAAATTGCAAACGAGCTGCCCGCACACAAGGCACTGGAGCTTGAAAATATTTTTGTTATGACGGAAAAACGTGCGGTTTCGCAGGATATCCGTCCGCTTAATATTCTTATTCTCAACCTCATGCCCACAAAAATAGAAACGGAAACTCAGCTTTTAAGACTCCTGAGCAACTCGCCTCTGCAGGTTGAGATTGAGCTTTTACAGGTTAAATCACATAAATCAAAAAACACTTCGCAGGAGCATATGCTCAAATTCTATAAAACATTCGATGAAATCTGCGATAAAAAATACGACGGTCTTATCGTAACAGGTGCACCGGTTGAAAACCTTGAATTTGAAGAGGTTGACTATTGGGATGAACTCTGCGGTATTTTCGAATGGAGCAAAAAGAACGTTTACTCCACCTTCCATATCTGCTGGGGGGCACAAGCTGCTCTTTATTATCACTACGGTGTTCCCAAATATCCTCTTGAGGAAAAGCTTTTCGGTGTTTTCCCTCATCGCTGTCTTGATAACCTCCATCCGCTTATGAGAGGCCTTGACGATGAATTTTATGTACCTCATTCAAGACATACGGAAAACCGCCGCAGCGATATTGCTCTTGTTAAGGATTTGCAGATTATCTCCTATTCGGAAGAAGCAGGCGTTCACCTTGTTTCCGATATGGCTTGCAGAAACTTTTTTGCAACCGGGCATTCGGAATATGACCGTGAAACTCTTGCCAAGGAATATTTCAGAGATGTAAACAAAGGCTTGCCTATAAAAGTTCCATACAACTATTTCCCTGACAATGACCCACAGAGAACCCCCAAAATGAGCTGGAAGGGAACGGCAAACCTTCTTTTCACAAACTGGCTGAACTATTTTGTTTATCAGCAGACGCCTTATGATTTAAGCACACTTTAAAAAAAGGCGGGATGCTCCATCCCGCCTTAAATTATAAATTTTATAATGTAAAAACACACAAGCGCCGCATGGAGAGCAATCATCAGCGGCAAACCTATCATAAACTTCTTGTGTTTGGTTTTATGTCTGACTGTTCGCATGGTGATAAACATAGCCACCGCACCGCCAAGCAGACCCACAAGCATAAGAGTTGCTTCAGGGATTCTCCACATTCCCTTTTTGGCAAAGAATTTATCTGCAACAGTCACCACTGTTGCAACCAACGATATAATCGCAAAATAAATAATAAGCAGATTTGATAAAAACGGCATTATAATCGTTCCTTTCCAATATAATTTATAAAAAATGCGAAAGAGACAGATAAATGAAAAAACTGCTTGCTTTATTTTTGATTATATGCTTTCTGCTGACATCTTGTCAACTGCCAAATCATAAAGAATACCCTACAGTAATAAAAACGGAAACTGAGGATGTTTTTCATCCCGTTGATAAAACGGAAATCAGAGGAGTATGGATTTCCTGCTATGACCATATCAGCGCAGAGGGTAAAACCGAAAAAGAATACAATGATGAAACAGATGAAATGTTCGGAATTATAAAAAACATGGGTTTCAACACCGCATTTGTTCATCTTCGTGCTTTTTCGGATGCATTTTATGAATCGGATATTTATCCGTATTCAGCGTTTATTGCAGGCAAAGAAGGTGCCGACCTTCCGTTTGACCCCTTTGAAATCATTCTTGAGAGTGCGAAAAAACACGGGATATCCGTTCACGGTTGGATAAATCCGTTCAGAATTTCCGCAAACAGCAATCCCGATTTTCTCTCAGACTCAAATCCCGCAAAAATCATTCTGCAAAACAACAATTCAGACGAAAAAATAATAATTATACCAAACGGAATATATTATAATCCCTCACATACCGAAAATCATAAAAGAATCATCGACGGTGTGCGTGAAATAATATCAAAATACGATATCGACGGCATACATATTGACGATTATTTCTATCCGTCAACCGATGAATCCGTTGACGCCGTTCAATACTCCCGATACACTGCGCAAGGCGGCTTGCTCAGCCTTTCAGAATGGCGTGTTACAGTCATCAATGCGTTTGTAAGCGGTCTGTATTCGGCGGTCAAATCCGTTGACAGAGATCTTATTTTCAGCATCAGTCCCGCTGCAAGTTTTGATAAAAATTATAACGAGCTTTATGCGGACTGCGCTCTGTGGTTATCTCAGAAGGGATACACAGATATGATTATTCCTCAGATTTATTTTGGTTTTGAACACGGCACAAGTTCTTTTGATGAGCTTCTCATTCAATGGAGCAAAGAAAAAAAACATCCCGATATCCAGCTTCTCTGCGGACTCGGAGCGTATAAAATCGAAACAAAAGACGAATTCGCAGGTCAGGGAATGAACGAGTGGAAGGAAAACTCCGATATTCTTTCAAGACAGATACAATCAATCAGAAATAACGAAGCATACAACGGTTTTGTTATGTTTTCCTACAGCGACATAACAAGAGCCGATTGCATATATGAAATGGAAAACCTGAAAAAAACTGTTAAAAACCGAGGATTCCGATATGAATAAAAACAAGATTTTAATAGCGGCAATTTCAGTTATTTTTGTTGCAATCATCGCAACGGCAGGGGTGATGATTCATACACTCAACAAAGAGCCGAACACGCCTGAAATAACAACAGAGGAAGATATTACAACCACTCAGCCCGTCATTGAGGCTGTCGGCAGACCAAAAACAACTCCGCCTGCATCCTCCGTTGCACTTTTATACTCGGACTATTCCGAAAAAAGTGTTTCCGACCTTGCAGGCTTTGAGTCTATGGGATACAACACTGTTATATTCGATGTCAATTCACAGAACGCCGAATCTGCAGCTGCCCTTTTCTCTGCCGCACAGATGAACAAGCTGTATTTCGGCATAAGAGCCGATGTTTCATCTCAGCATGCTTATCTTGTTTCATTTACCGAAAAATATAATTTTGATTTTGTTATCCTTACGGGAAAAGATGAATCCACTGCGGATTATTCTGCTCAGACAAGCGAAATTTGTCAAAAAATAAAAGCTGTTGACCCTGCAATGCAAATCGGCATTCAGCCTGTTTTCTGTTCAAGAGCTTCGGATTCCGTAACAAACCTCATCGCAGGCAAATCTGCCGATTTTGTTTTTCTTGCACATACTTCGGGTCAGGATTCGGCATTCGGCAGTGCGCAGTCGGTATGGAATGAAGAAAGCTGCAATCTCTGGCTTTGTCATGACCTGAAGGGAATTTCTTCTTTTAACACGGACAAGGCTACGGCTGCGGTTGAGCTTATTTCGGGCTCTGCTGAAATGACGATGTGCAAGGCAATTGCTTTTTATCCGTTTGCAGAAATAACCTCTTCATCGGGCACCGGTGCCGAAATTGTTAAAAACTATATTCAGAAAAGAGACACATATCTTCTTGATAAAGATTTTTCTCTTACAAGCCACAGCAAAACATCTATCACCGTTGAGCAATCAACAATAACATTCAGAGGGACAAGCAGTCCCGCTTATGACCTTCTTTGCAACGGAACAAAGCTTGTTACATCAAAAAACGGCGATTTTTCAGTTGACTGCGAGCTTATTCCCGGCAAGAATACAATAAAATTTGAACACAAGAACAAAACATACACCTACAATGTCACATATAAAATAAAGCTTCTCAAATCTGTTTCTCCTACCGACAAAATGTCTGTTCCCGGTGAAATGCAGATTGAAGTTACCGCCGTTGCACATAAGAATGCAAGCCTTTCTGTTTCATTCAACGGCAAAACATACACCATGGTTCCCTCGGGCGGAAACTCCGACGAGGATACCAACGATTCATATTCGGATTTTACAACGTTCACCGCCACCCTTGAAACTCCCGAAAGCACAGAGTCCGTTCAGAATCTCGGTAAGTTCAAGGTTACGGCAAAATATGAGGGAATGGTTGAAACCCTCAACGGTGCGAGTGTCAACATAACAGCAAAAGAGGTTGTAATAATTCCGCCTACCACTCAGCCCACAACACAAACAACCACTCAAATAACAACAACCCAACCTACAACGCAGACCACTCTGCCTTCTTCGTCTGCATCCGAAACCGCTGTGGATGAATCATCCTCTTTGCAAAGCTCCGAAAGCAGTTCTTCAACAGAATCATCTTCATCGGAATCAACTTCGTCAGAAAGCTCAACAACATCATCGTCTTCATCGCCGTCCTTCACAGAAAGTCTTGAGAAGTATTTCTACACAAAGGATTACGGTCTCGGTACAGCAAGAATCTGTGAAATCATTGATGATTATGTTGAGGTTTATCCCGGTAACACCACAAGCACATTTTCCGTTCCCGATTGTTCTCCCCTTCTCAGAACAACGGTTGACTATGTCAAAAACACCGCCACATATGACGGCGATACATACTATATTCTTGCATCAGGGGTAAAAGTTCCGCTTCTTCGTGAAGAACGTCTCGCTTCGGGCGACAACGGCAAAATCACCCATGTGAGCATCAAAGACGGCTATATAATGCCCAAAAACAGCATCAGGGTTGTTTCTTGCAGCTCTGCAAGCGGAGATACGGTTATTGTTCTTGAAATGAACCGACCCGTTCCCTTCAACGCAAAGCTGACAGGTCAGACATACTCAAATTATAACGGCAACCGTCCCGTTGTTGTTTCAAGCCTTGACTGTACGGGATTCGAAATCACCTTCAGCGACACAATCAATGCAAACGGTGATATCTCACTTATAAATTCCGTATGCAAATCAGGTGCATGGAGTACGGATTCCGCAAAAGCCGTTACAACCCTTTCATTCAAGCTCACTCAGCAGGGCAAATTCTACGGTTTCCATTATGAATATAATTCAGACGGAAACCTTGTCATTACAATCAACCATAAACCTGCATCGCTCAGCGGATACACAATTATGCTCGACCCCGGTCACGGCGGCATCGACGGCGGTGCAAACACTGCAGCTTCCGCAACAGGTCTCAACGCCGAAAAACATATCAACCTCTACATTGCCAAAAAGGTTAAGGAAATGCTTGAAGCCGAAGGTGCAAAGGTTATTATGACAAGAAACGAGGATAAATGGGTTTGCTATACCGACAGAAACAATGCGGTGCGTAACCATAATCCCGATATGTTCATTGCAATCCACTGCGACTCAAGCACAGCAGCTAACGCAATGGGTACTTCAGCTTACTATTACCGTGCATACTCTCAGCCTCTTGCCAAAGCTGTTCACGAAAGCATTGTTAACGCATACAAAACTAAAATTTACTCGGGTAAATCCGATTCATTCAAGAGCAATATCAGCCGAGGCGCAAACTTCTATGCGTTCAGGGTTACCCGTGTTGAGGAATGCCCCGCAATACTCATTGAATACGGTTTTGTTTCCAATATTTCAGAATGTCAGGTGCTTCAGTTACCCGCAAACAGAGAAATCCTTGCCGCCGCAACAGTGGAAGGAATCAAGAAATATATTTCTCAGAGCTGAGCTTTTCGCTGATTTTGCCGCATATCCAATATGCCGGTATGCTCAGAAAAAACCACGCAATGCTGAATTGAGGGCAGATTTGCCCTCTGAAATTCAGCATTTTATCCGAATAATCCCAGACATTCCAGCCCAGTGCAACATTAACAATCATTCCGGCGGAATATTCAAGGCTTGTTATAACCGTTGCACCGAGAACGCATTTTATCCACATACTTATTCTGCTCTTGTTAACCATATTCAGCAAAACAAGAACAATGCCGCCAAGCAAAACCATTGTCCAGTGGGTATATCCCCTGAAAACAACTTCTATAAGTCCATAGGCAATTCCGCCTACGGAAAAACACATAAAATACTCTTTCAATCCATTCACCTATAATATATTTCTCAAAAGAGGTGCTTTTATGCGGCAGATGACCGCTTTAATCAAGCCTGCAGGTGCAAGCTGTAACTTAAATTGCAGCTATTGTTTTTACTGCGATGAGGCAGAATCAAGAAAGAAAAACACCAAATCCGTTATGGATATATCAACCGCCGAAAATCTCATCAGAAAGATGTTTGTTTTCTGCGGCGAGAACTCTGTTCTGACCTTTATGTTTCAGGGCGGTGAGCCTCTTATTGCGGGTCTTGATTTCTTCAAAAGCTTTGTAGAAACTGCCGAAAAACTCCGTACCGAAGGAAGCATCTTGAATTATTCTCTGCAGACCAACGGTACACTCATAACCAAGGAATTTGCGGAATTTTTCAAAGAAAATAATTTCCTTATCGGCATTTCCGTTGACGGCGACAAGCCTCTTCACGATAAGCTCCGTTCAGATTCGTTTGACAAAGCAATGTTCGGCATTGAGCTTTTAAAAAAATATAAGGTTGATTTCAACATTCTCTCCGTTATAACCGCAAAAACAGATGCAGAAAAGCTTTATAAATTCTATATGGAAAATGATTTCCGTGATGTTCAGCCCATTTACTGCCTCGATAACCTTGACGGCACAAAAGCCGATTACAGTCTAAACGCCAAACAGCTCGCAAGATTCAAGAAAAGATTTTTCAATATGTGGTTTGCCGAGGTGTCAAAGGGAAATCATTTCTATGTCCGTGATTTCGATAATCTGCTTTCACTCCTCACAAAGGGAGTTGCAGAGCAATGCGGTGCAAGCGGAAGATGCAATGCTCAGCTTGTTGTTGAATCAGACGGTACCTGCTACCCTTGTGATTTCTACTGTCTTGACGAATTTGAATGCCTTAACATCAACAATTCGGATATCAATGATATTCTCAATTGCGACGGACTCAAAAAATTCTTTGAATACGATGAGCCGAAAAATCCCCTCTGCAATACGTGTCCCGTAAAAACAATCTGCGGTGGCGGATGCAAAAGATACAGAGCACTTTATAATCAACTGTCAGGCTACTGCCCTCAGATGGATTTTATGCTTCACGCAATAAACAAACTACGTTCGGTAAATTAAGGGAGGATTGAGCATGAATAAACCCAACATTATATTTTATTTTTCCGACCAGCAGAGAGCAGATTCCGCAGGCTGCTACGGTCAGCGTTTGCCCGTTACTCCGAATCTCGACGAAATTGCAAAAGAAGGCACTCTGTTTGAAAATGCATTTACCTGCCAGCCTGTTTGCGGTCCGATGAGAGCCTGCCTTCAGAGCGGCGTTTATGCATCTCAAAACGGCTGTTACCGCAATGATATTGCCCTTCCTACCGATACCAAAGGAATTGCTCATTATCTTACCGAAGCAGGCTATGACACCGCATATATCGGCAAATGGCATCTCGCATCGGATAAAGAGCACCGACTTGCAACCAAACCTACTCCCAAAGAACGCAGAGGCGGTTATGATTACTGGAGAGCCGCCGACATTCTCGAATTCACTTCACATGGCTACAACGGTTATGTTTTTGATGAAAACAACAATAAGCTTGATTTCAAAGGATACCGCGCAGATAAAATCAATGAATACGCAATCGAATACATAAAAAAGCCTCATAACAAACCATTCTTCATGTTTGTTTCACAGCTTGAGCCTCATCATCAGAATGACAGACTCAGATTTGAATCACCCAAAGGTCTCAAAAAGCAATTTAAGAATTATGATGTTCCCGGCGATTTAAAAGGCACTCTCGGCGACTGGCGTTTGCAGATGCCCTCATATCTTGCTTGCTGTAACAGGGTTGACTACAACTTCGGTAAGCTCATTCAGACGCTCAAAGAAGAAGGTTTATATGATAACACCGTTATAATCTACACCTCCGACCATGGCTGCCATTTCAGAACAAGAAACGCTGAATACAAGCGTTCATGCCATGAAAACAGTATCCGTGTTCCCCTTGTTATAACCGGCGGCGGATTCACGGGCGGCGGCAAGGTAAGCGACCTTGTTTCTCTTATTGATTTACCTGCCACAATTCTTGACATTGCAGGGGCAGAGATTCCGGAACACTTTATGGGTAAGAGTCTCACTGATAAAAAGGGTCACGAAAGTGTATTTATTCAAATTTCCGAAAGTCAGGTAGGCAGAGCAGTACGCACTGACAAATGGAAATACAGTGTATCCGCAAAAAACCGTGACAGTGCTTTTGCTGATTTCTACACAGAGGATTTTCTCTATGATTTGGAATCAGACCCGTATGAAAGAAACAATCTTATTGATAATTCCAAGTATGCACAGATCCGTAAGGAACTCAAAGAAATTCTTTTGGAGTATATGAGGAAAGCGGGCGAACCCGTTCTTGATATAGTTGAAAGAGGAGAAAAATAATTGAATCATAAGCTTGAAAAAATTCACAAACTTTTAGATATCGACGGCTCAATTCTTGAACCCGGCTGGGCTAACCGTCTTCTTCACGAATATTGTTCCTTTGATGTCAAGGCAAACCAAATCCGAATAAAAGAATGGGATTATTATGTTATTGTTGATGACGATTTTGCTTTTTCAACCGTAATTTCCGATAACAGATATCTCGGTCTTGTTACCGCCCAATTCTTTGATTTCAAAGAATGCAAAAAATACAGTTATAACATTCCCGTTGTTCTTCCTATGGGAAAAATGCATATGCCGTCAACCAGCGAAAAAGGAGATATTTATTACAGAGATAAGAAATGCAGACTTTCCTTTATTCACGAAAAAGGTGGAAGAAGGCTGACCGGTCATTACTTTGCAACTCCCGATAAGAGTGCTCTTGATTTTGACATCTTCCTCAAATATGACAAAAATGATGACACCATGGTTATCGCTACTCCCTGGGAGGATGATAAAACTGCGTTTTACTACAACCAGAAAATCAACTGTATGCCTGCTGAAGGTTATATAAAAATCGGTGACAGGAAAATAACTATCTCTCCCGATAAGCATTTCGGTACCCTTGACTGGGGAAGAGGTGTATGGCCCTTTGAATGCACATGGTACTGGGGTTCAGGTAACGGATATGTTGACGGCAAACGATTTGGCTTCAATATCGGCTATGGCTTCGGTAATACAACACGTGCAACGGAAAATATGATATTCTATGACGGAAAATGCCATAAGCTGGATAAGATTTATTTTGATATACCGGATGATATCATGCAGCCATGGAGTTTTGTCAGCTCTGACGGCAGGTTCAACATGAGATTTTTGCCTGTATATGATAACAGCACCCATATAAGTGCGTTTCTTTTAAGCAGAAGCTCACATCAGGTTTTCGGCAAAATGACAGGAACTGCCGTTCTTGATGACGGAACAGTTCTCAAAATAAAAGACCTCACCGTTTTTGCGGAAAAGGTCATGAACAG
>JAZSCL010000271.1:0-21027 GCA_045602905.1 Acutalibacteraceae bacterium | reverse complement strand
AGAACATAAGGATTGTTTTTGAAATCATAAAAACGGCTGTCACTGCCGAAACAATACTGCTTGCAACGGCATAGTCATTCAAAAACGGTTCAAATGCGGTCAGTGCAATGTTTAAAAAGGTTGAAACAGCGCTCAGCTTAAACACTGTGTTGAATTTCTTGTTCACCGTTCTGAACATAAAAAATGCCGTGAACTCCAGCATAAGCGATGCAATTGATGCAATCGGAGAAATCTCAACAAGATATTCCGAAGAATTAAGAAAAGCTGTCAACATGGGTGCAATCAAGGCAACTATTAAACAATAAAACGCCGTTTTCATGCTTTGGGCAGGATAATACCAATGAACCTTCTGCAGCTTTTCTTTGAGCACATTTTTATTACCCAAATCGTTTATCGCACTTTCAGCCGCTTTTTCTTCGTCCATACCGATTGCAAGGTTTGTTTCGTATTTGCACATCAAATGGTCATATAGCTCGTCACGAACACTTTCTCTTTCTCTTTTCGACATTATTCCTGAACACAGAAAGTCAAGTATATTGTCAAAATTATGCTCCTGCAAGCTTGGCACCTCCCAAAACCTTGGTAACGGCTGTTGAAAATGTTTTCCACTCCTGCTCCTTGCCTTCAAGCTCTTTTAATCCTTTAGTGGTAATCTTATAATATTTGCGTTTTCTCCCCTCTGCCTCGCACCAATAGGATTCAAGACATTTTTCCGCTTCAAGCGAATGCAGAATCGGATAAAGTGTACCCTCATTCATAGAAAAAACTTCTTCGCTTTCTCTTTCAATGGTTTTGATTATCTGATATCCGTACATATCTCTTTTGGAAATAACACTCAAAACCAATAAAGCTGTGCTCCCTTTTGCAAGCTCTTTGCTTATTTTCATATAAAAAACTCCTATACATAGATTTTCGATACATCGAGTATCTATGTATAGGATAACATGATATTATTTAGTTGTCAAGAATATTTTACACACAATATAAATTCATATCCCAGCACGGAATATACGGATGACGGCGGATGTGAAATTTATATTCGGGATTTATTTCTGAAATCTTAAGCGGTATTTCAAAAATATCCGCACTCCGATGGTAAAGAGCAATGTTCAGTTTTGGTTTCTGATTTTTCAGAGTATTTATTGACCCTTCAAGTGCATGGTTTTCTGCACCCTCAACATCCATTTTTATATATGATATCTGCTTATTATCGCAGATTTGGTCAACAGTTGTTGTTTCAATCTGCTCCCCTTTTTCGGATATGGTTGACTGTCTGCCGGCATTACTGCTGAATGTCAGCGTTTTGCTTTCGCTGTAAATTGCTTTTTGAATTCCAATGGAATTCTCTATATTTTCCAGATAACCAGAAAGCTTTTTGAATGTTCTTCTGTCAGGCTCAACTGCAATAATATTTTTATATTTTCCATTTGTATAATGAAGAAATTCTTCAACGGTATCTCCCCTGTAAGCACCCAAATCAAGATAGCTTTCATTTGAGTTTAAGCAGATAATATTCTCAAAAACTTCATCTTTATCGGTTGTTATGCTTTTAAGAGTTTCCAATTCACCGCCAAACATAAAATTAACACAGCCTGCAAATATCCTCTTTGATTCATCATCAAAAAGCTCATAAGCTGAATTTATCTTCGCTTTATTATTTTCAATAAATTCACGGTTAAAGATTTCATCGCCGAATACGGGCACACAAGGTACAATTATTCTGTATTTTTTGCATAGAGAATATATATGATTCATCACATCGGGAATACTGCTTGCAAATGCAATTGCAACAATAAAATCTCCGCTGAAATCAGAAAGTTTTTTAACTGTAAACCCACGGAACGACTGACCTCTGACGAAATCATCGCTTGCCGTAACTCCCATAACGGGAATTGATAAACGGTTAAATTCATCAATAACTTTATCCGCTCCGTTTCCCATACCGTAAACAACAACGGGCAGTCCGCTTTCCTTTATCTTTTCCCACGAAGATTTTACTTCAAGATTAAATTTAAACATTTAGCAACCTCACAAATTTTGTAAAAAACGGTGTTCCGATTCAGAACACCGTTTTAATTTATATTGCAGTCAAAAGATAAGTAAATCCGTTGTAAACATTAAGGATTACAATAAGAATCATTACACCAACAAATATTTTCCGGATAATCTTATCGTCTGATTTCCGGTTCAGTCCCGAACCGATGAATCCGCCGAGAACAGCCGCCGGAAGAATGAAAAGGAGCGTTTTCCATTGGTGTGCATATGTTTCAAAACCGGATGTTACAAACATTGTAACAAGCTTTGAAAGCTGGGAAAAAAATATGATTGCAACAGAGTAAACCGCCGATTCTTTAACATTCATTGAAAAAAACAAGGTCAGAACCGCAACATTTATCGGTCCGCCGCCAATTCCGAGGAAAGCGGCAAGGAATCCGAGAAGAAGTCCGACAATGAGAATTACGGCATTGCTTTTTACTTGAAAAGACTTTCGTTCCTTGCTCACATAGAAACAAACGGAAGCAATCAATAAAGCGAGTATAAAAGCCTGAATGCATCGTATTATATTCTGCTCAGCAATGAATCCGAGATAATCCGTTACGGTGCTGCCGAGGAATCCGCCCAGAATCGAGCCGATTGAAATAAAAGCGATAATACTCTTATCAAATTTAACTTTATTTTTAATTTGCTTTGTCGTTGAAACTATTGACATCGTAAAAACGGCAACCGCAGAAAGAAAATCAACCTGTATTCTCGGCTCTGCACCTATAAAATCCAAAACAGGTTTAATTATAACTCCGCCGCCGAGTCCGACAAAAGCACCGAGGGTTGTTGAAACAAGAATAACAGCCGCATAAATCAGTGAAAGCATAGTTTAAAACCTTGCAACAACCTTTTCAAATGCATCGGCAATGGTTTTCTGGCTGCCGATACCCATTGAATTGGTTTCATGGTAATGATTGAGTCCGTTCTTATCCTTAACGCCGTTAAGATAAGGCTGCGTGGGATTAAGTATAAAATCATTGGGAGGTACAACATAACCCGACATATCATTTGAAACGCCGAAAACAATAAGATTGGGATCTCCTGCAATTTCAGCAAGAGGTGTTGGATTGATTTCGGGACCCTTGCCCGTGGGTGCAACATCAGCAGGCATATATCCGCCGTAAACTGTTGATGCAAAGCTTTCACCGGGAAGAAGAAGAACATTTTTTCCGCCGATTGACATATAAGTCATTTCGGTCATCATCGCAATTCCGATATCACTTTCCTTGCAGGGATACGCTTTGAAGCTCATAACATGACGCATTGCAAGAAGAGTTAAAACATAATTGCCGACAGGAAGATAGAAAGGCTGCTGAATAATCTTGATTTCTGCAGGAAGTTCAACATCATTATTGATTCTGAGAGACGCATCAGCAATCATCTTTGCCTGAAGCTTGATACAGTTTACATTATCTTTATCATCAAGCTCAGCAACATCCATTGCGCCGATTGCTCCGATACCGAAAAGTACGTCTGCACCGTTTTCTTCGGCAATCTGTTCACGCATATAATAGGGATATTCACCGCTGAGCATTCTGTTTGAGCCTCCGAGCGAATTGGGATGACCGCCGAAATTAAGTATCCAGATTTCCTTTGAGCCGTCTGCAGGCACAAAACGGAATCTTGAAAGAATCTCGTGTCTGTCAAGGAAACCTCTTCTTGTCTGAAGGCCGTTTTTAATTTCAATATCACCTGCAAAAAGTTTACCTGACTTGCGGTTTGCATATGCTTCCTCGGCAACCTTAACAGCATTGTTCATAAGCATATCCATATATTCGGGGTCTTTACCGTCTGAAGGAATGCTTACAAGATTGGGTTTACCCCAATAACCGAGAGTGTCAATGCCTGAATGACTGTGGGTACAGCTGAAATTGATGCACTTGCAGCCTTTAATTTTGTTTGATGCAAGAATCATTGAACGGATTTTGTTCACTTCAATTCTCGTCATACCTACAATATCGCCGCCGAGCCAAAGCATACCTTCATCGTTGCAGCAGTCAATCCACACTGCACTTACATAGACCTTTGAAAGAACGCCTTCCATTTTATGTCCTGAACCGTGGCCTGCAATCCAGTATGTTTTACCTTTTGTAAGATCAGGCATAATCTCTTCTCTTGCAAAACCTACTCTGTATTCTGAGCCGCTGAGAATTATTTTTTCCGCATCCTCAATTACGGGTGCTGTTTCGTTTTTGCAAACTTTTTTTCCGAAATTTTTGGTGATAGCCGCTATACCTTTTGAGGCAAGATCCATAATATCCATTTTTTCACTTTCCTTTACACATTTTTTCCGAATTTATATATACTTTGATTTTCGATGTTGAAATTGGGAAGAATAACGGGCGGAATTCCCGCATTCACCGTCAGTGATGAAATCATCGTTCTTACATAAGGAAAAAGCTCCTTATATGATTCAACATGAATTATTTCTTTTTTAACATCGGGTTTGTATGAGAATATTCCGAGAATAACCGCTTTAATGTGAAACTTTGATTTATCCGCCTTGTCATTGACTTCAACCGTAAACTCTCCGATGCAGGTGTTGTTCGGAAGATATTTCACATTATAAGAATATTTATTTTCAAACTCTATTTTCGTTCCGTTTTCATGCTTGTTAACAAATTCAATTTCGCTTGCTTTATAAGCCCTGAAGGTTATGTTACTCATTGAAGAACCTCCGCCTTTTCGATTACGATAGGCTCAACGGGTATGGATTTATCGCCGTTACCGTCATACACTCTTTCAACCTCAAGAAATGAATCAACAACCTCCATACCCTCAATAACTTCACCGAATGCGGCATACTGACCGTCAAGCTGAACGCATCTGTCATCATAGCAGATAAAGAACTGCGATGAAGCAGAGTTGAAATCATATCCGTTACGCGCCATTGAAACAACGCCTCTCTTATGAGAAAGCGTGTTCTGTGTGAACCCGTTGATGCTGAATTCGCCAACGATATCCTTACCGCTTCCGCCTGAGCCCGTACCTTCCGGATCGCCGCCCTGTGCCATAAAGTTATCAATAACTCTGTGGAAGGTAAGTCCATTATAAAAACCTACGCTTACAAGGTTCACAAAATTTTCTACGGTTTCGGGAGCATATTCAGGGTAAAGAGCAATAATAAACTCTCCGCCGTCTTCCATGGTAAATTTAACCTTCTGTCTTGTATTGTCGGAAACATCTGCCGATGATGTTGTTGAAGTTTCGTTATTGCCGTTTCCGCCGCAGGCAGAAAAAACAAACACTACAGCAAGGATGAGAGAAATTATTTTTATAAATCTTTTCATAGTTACACCTCGTTATCAATATTTAATTAATTATATAATTAATCAAAAGAAATATCAACACAAAATAAGAAAGTTCATCAAATTTTTTCATCTGCATATAAAAAACCGGGAACAAATCGTTCCCGGCTGAATGATTAATAGTTTTCTTTACGAACTTCAAAGTATGCCTGAGGATGAGCACAAACAGGACAAACCTCGGGAGCTTTCTTGCCCATTACAAGGTGACCGCAGTTACGGCATTCCCACATTGTTTCCTCTGCTTTTTCGAATACCTTCTGCATTTCAACATTGCTCAGAAGTGCACGGTAACGCTCTTCGTGAGTTTTTTCAATTGCAGCAACCATGCGGAATTTCTCTGCAAGCTCTGTAAATCCTTCTTCATCAGCTTCCTTTGCGAATGTTGCATACATATCGGTCCACTCGTAGTTTTCGCCTTCTGCGGCGTGAAGAAGGTTTTCTGCGGTATTTCCGAGTTCGCCGAGTGCCTTGAACCACATCTTTGCGTGTTCTTTTTCATTGTTTGCCGTTTCGTTGAAAATAGCGGAAATCTGCTCAAAACCTTCTTTTTTGGCTACGGAAGCAAAATAAGTGTATTTGTTTCGAGCCTGTGACTCACCTGCAAATGCAGCCATAAGATTCTGTTCTGTTTTTGTACCTTTAAGATTCATGTTATTCTCTCCTTTTTCGGAATTATCTTCACCCACCTCAACTCTTTCAAAATCAGAGGCAGGATGTTTGCAAAGAGGACAAATAAAATCTGCGGGGAGCTCATCTGCTTCATGAATATATCCGCAAATCTTACATCTGTAAAATACTTTTGACATTTTCTTCACCTCGGGTTTGGGTTTGATATTTTTATGATAGAAATCATAGGTTGCGCTCGTTTCGTCCGAAAGAACATCACAATCGGTTACATCTGCAAGGAAAAGTGAATGAGTTCCGAGATCCGTAACCGAAATAACCTTTGCAGAAAGATAAGCATTGGTAGTTTCCGTTATATAATAAACACCGTTTGCACTTCGTTCGGCAAAATTATATTCTTCGAATTTGTCAACATCTCTTCCGCTTCTGAAGCCGAACCACTTAAAGATTTCAAATGATGCTTTTTCTGTAAGAACGCTGACATTGAATTCGCCTGTTGCGGCAATCATGTCATGAGTTTTGTTTGCTTTGTTAACGGCAATGGTTATTCTGTTGGGATCTGCAGTAACCTGAGTTACTGTGTTGATTATACAACCGTTGTCAAATCCGTTTTCCTTTGCTGTTAAAACATAAAGACCGTATCCGATTTTAAACATTGCATTTGTATTCATATTATACCTCCGAACAATAAAATAATCAGTCTATACTGCATGAAATCGTTGCAAGAGATGCCGCCATATTCTCATACTGAACAGTGATTCCCTCGGGAACATAAAGATGAGTCGGTGCAAAGCTCCATATTGCTTTGATTCCGCTTTCGCAAACCAGATCGCACACCTGCTGTGCAGAGGATGCGGGAACGGTTATTATTGCGATTCTGATATTTTCTTTATCACAGAACTCCTTGAATTTACTCATGGGATAAATCGGTTTATCATAATGCTGCGTTCGCTTTTTCACATCAAATGCCGCTGCAATTTCAAGACCCCAATGAGAAAATTCATCAAAGCCGAGAAGGGCCGTTCCGAGCTTGCCTGCGCCCACTATAACCGCCTTTTTGGGAGAATTGAAACCGAGATAGTTTTCAAGAGCCTTTTTAAGATTTTCAATTTCATAACCTGTTTTCGGCTTTCCTTCTCCGCTGACTGACGCAAGATCCTTTCGCACCTGAACATCGCCGTATCCGATACTTTTGGCGATTGTTGTTGCAGAAATATGCGATGGTTCAGGAGGAAGCTGACGAAGAAACTGAAGATAAACCGTCAGACGCTTTATTACTGCCGCATTAGGTCCCATACAGTCACATCCCTTCTTTTATTATGCATAGCATTCGGTAATTTTAATTGAATCTCCGATAATTTTAAAATTATTTTTTGCAGCATCGGGAACAAGGAAATAATCACCTTTCCCGATTTTTTCTTTATATTCCTCTCCGACAACAAAACCGTTGCCTTCGGTAACAACATAAACCGTCGCTCCCCTGCCAAGAACAAATTCTCCGCCTGTAAGCGTAATTGTTCTTACGGAAAAGCTTGTTGTTATGCTTTCATCAATCATCGCTTCATACTTCATTCCGTTTTCATCTGCAAGAAGCTTCGGCTCAAGAGGTGCGGGATATTTTTTGTTCATATCAAAGCATTCAAGTGCTTTTTCACGCTCAAGACCGAGATACATTTCACGGTCGGAGAGCTTATATTCTCCGCACCAACGTTCAGGCTGAATGGTAAAATCCGTAGGCTCCTGAACTTCAAGAAGAAGACATCCGCTACCTATTGCATGAACCATCTTTGCGGGAATGTAGATAACATCGCCCGCTTTAACATCAATTGAACAAAGAAGATTCTCCATTGCATCGGGGTTTGTTTCGCTTTCATCGATTGCTTTATTGAAATCTTCAAGAGTTATGCCGTCTTTGAATCCGTAGAAGATCTTTGCATCGGGTCGTGTGGCAAGAATAATCCAGCTTTCTTCCTTGCCGTATTTTGATGAAAAATACTTCTGAGAGAAAGCTTTGTCAGGATGAGCCTGCACGGGAAGACGGATTGCACTGTCAAGTATTTTTGTTAAAATACCGAGGTCTTCACGCTCGCCGAGTATTTCTTTTTTATATTTTTCAATCGCTTCATTAAGATAAATATCCGTACCCTTTATTCTGGATATTCCTTCATATTCATCGGTACTTCCTTCGTTCAATGCACGAACACTCGAAGCAACCCATTCTTCGGGATAAAAACCGTCAACGGAGTCATCGCCGAAAAAATCGGAAAAGAGCTTTCCTCCTGTATAAACACGGAAAACACGGTTCTTTTCAAAGAAAATCGGTTTATTGTAATACATTTTTCAATTCTCCCTGTATTTAATCATTTTACAAGCATCGTATATATCTTTGCTGAAGCCGCAGGCTGCAGATGCGGAAAGAGCTGCGCCGAATGATGCTTCTTCCTCAAAAAGAGGAATTTTAATATCAGAGCCGAACATTTCCGAAACAATTCTTTGCAGAGTCTTATTCTTTCTTATTCCGTTGCCGGAGCAAACCAGCATTTCGGCCTTTTTACCGCCGTTTGAATACATTTGATAAAGCTCATCGGACATTCCGTTAAGAACAGACAAAGCAATATCCGCTGCAGTGAAATTATTCTCCGAAATATTATATATTCCGCCCCTCACCGAGGGATCATTTCTTGTTCCGCAGAAACGGCAATCGGCAGAAAGAGTTGTTGTTTTCTTTGTTTCAAGCAATTTATCAATATATTGATAGCAAGATTTAATTTCGTTATCGAATGAAAGATTTGCAATTTCTCTGAACAGTTTTTCGAGCATCGCAAATGCTCTTCCTCCGCACAGCGCACAGCCTGCTGCAAGATAGCGGCTGCCGTCGAAGGGTCTGTTTTCAACTCCGTCAGCATTAACAAGTTTTTCCGAAAGCCACGAAATCTGCGATCCGGTTCCGACATTTATCAATGCATGATCTGCATCCGAAACTGAGCCGATAAAACTCGCCTGATTATCACCCAGAGCAACACATACGGGAATGTTTTTATATTCACCGACTGTTCTGAATTCAGCGGTCACTTCCGGCAAACGGCTGTTATCAGAAGTAAACTTATTGGAAACAATATCAAAACATCCGAGGCTGGCTGCATTTGTGATGTGAACAACAGGTTTTTTAAGACCGCAAAGCTTCATAACTGCATAGTCGGCAATGGTGCAAAGATATTCGGCATTGTCGGGCACAAGACCGTTTTTCTCATTGTAATAATCAGTTGCCAGTCCGTATCCCGCAAAGCATCCGAGAGTCTGAGCATATGATTTTCCGTTTTCAAGCTCAATTGCACTGCGTTCATCCTGCCATGTATAGAGCGGACTGATGGCATTACCGTCTGAATCGGTATAAACAATACCGTGCATCTGACCTGAAAATCCGATTGCGGAAATATCCTCTGTTATAAGCTCCGAAAGGAGTGAATCAACCGTTTTCATAATGATATCTGGATTCTGTATTTTTTCAAAGCTTTTATCAGATTCAATAAACGATGTGTTGGGGAGTGTAACGGATTTTTCAATTATACCTTTATCGGTATCAAAAACAATTCCGCAGATGCTTGTTGTTCCGATATCTATTCCTGAAAATTTCATATAAGCTCCTTAGATGGTTGTTGACTTGGGATCAAGACGGGTGATTATATCCTGCTGAATTGCGGGCGAAAGGTCAAGGAAATTAACGAAAGTTCCGTGAATTCTCATAATGTAAACTCCGCTCGGAGCATATTTCTTGGGATCGGCAAGAACCTTGCGAAGAATCTCCGCAGTTGTAACATTGACATAAAGATAGAAGGGCGAAACGCCGTCGTTCATGGGATTGAAGAAAAGAGGATTGATAACCTTGTCTCTGAACTCAACGCCCTTGCCTTCGTTTGATTCGGATTTAAAATATTTGGGGTCTATGCCGAGATGGGATGCGTATCCGCCGTTCATCTTTCCAAAGGGCATTTTCATATTGGAAAGCATACGGAATCCGAGACCGTTTTCGGCACTGCCGTAAAGAGGGTCAACACCGTAGCCGAGCATATCTCTTGATTTTCTGCCGTCAGGCGTTGCACCTACCCAATAACCGTAAAGAAGATGGGTTGAAGGTGAGCTGAAATCAGGTCTGAACGAATTACCGAGATAATTCTTTGTTGAAGAAACAATGTCTGCAACCTTTGATGCGATTTCACCTGCTTCATTATCGACAGATTCAATATTATTACCGAATTTATCAGCGGAAAGCAAAAATTCACGCAAATCTTCGTATCCTTTGAAATCAGCTTTAAGTGCATCAACAAGTTTGTCTGCATCTTCGGGTCTTTCCGAAAGAAGCTTATCAATAGCCGTAAAGCTGTCTGCAATAACAGAAACGCCGTGAATGAGACATCCGCTTCCGTTATATTTTGTTCCCTGCTTATGAATATCTCTTGCATCTATGCCGTTTTCAAGTCCGCCCATAAGGCATGAAAGGAAGGGTACTCTCTGAGTTGAAAGAGCTGACGACGCACCGTTTGCACATTCACCCATTGCGGAAACAAATTTTTCAACATTTTTATAAAATTCTTCTCTTACATTTTTAAGCTCGCAAGCCTCAACATCAACAAGCTTTTCGCCCGTTACGGTTGAAACACCGCCCGTAAGAGTCATTTCAAGAATCTTGGGAAGATTGAGCCAACTGTTTGTTGTGTTGCCGTTATCCTTACCCATAATAAGGGGCTCCTGACAGCCTGCGATTGAGATATCCGCAAGGTCGGAATCATCTACGCCTTTTGAAGAAAGAACCTCATAAAGCGAATCATCATTGAAGAATGAGGGTGTAAGCACACCGGGAGTGAAGAGGAATCTGCCCATTTCTTCATAAAGCTTTGCAGGTGTGTTCTTATGAAGCTTAACGGAAAGTATGGGCTGAGGAAGATTCATATCATAGTATGCATCCATAAGTGCATAAGTGGTTTCATTAGTCAAATCGTTACCGCAAAGGTCTCTGCCGCTGACTATAACATTCTGTGAAATCGCCCAGCTTCTGTCGGCAACATTGAAGAAAACAAGAAAATGTTTGAAAAGCGATGCTGTTGTTTCACGGTCAAGACCGTTTCTGTAGGGTTCAAATATTCTGTCTGCATTGCCGACTGAAAATGCAAAGGGATTGGGAGTCTGTTCAAGGCACATTATCTGCCACATAAGAATAAATGCCTGAATTGCTTCAAAGAGGTTTTCAGCTCCGTTTTCGGGTACTTTGCGAAGCGTTCTTTCCATTATTTCAAGCTGAGCTTTTCTGTCAGGAGAAGCACTTGACATTTTTTCCTTTGCAAGGTCAGCATATCGGTTTGCAAGAATAACGGCACTTTCAAGAGCAATTCTGAATGCTTTATAGCCGTTGCCTTCCTTACCTTCAATTTTTTCAAGCATTCCTTTTATACCGCATCTGATTGCATAACGCATATCGGGAATAAGATGACCCGTTACCTGTTCAAAGAAGAAAATAACCTCTTTGGTATAACATTCTGCTTTGCCGTAAACCTCGCCGAGTTTAACGGCATATTCGGTTTTTGCAAACTCGTTTCTTGCATTTTCAATTCTTTCGGATGTAAACTCCTCGTTGGGTTCAATATCCGAGAAAACAGCCGCAGGGTCGCAGTAACCGCTGAATTCCTCAACCTTGAATGATGGATTTATAAGAGCATAACTTCTTGCAAACGCATCATCCTGTGTGCCTGCAAAAATCTGATAATCCGATAAATAAATGGGAATTGTTTTAACGATTTCTCTGAGGATAAGAGCCTTTTTTACTTCTTCATTTTCGCCTTCAAATTCTTTTGAGAGACGAAGCTCATCCTCTTTGGCGATAAACCATCCGTCAAGACGCATACCTGCTCTTTTTTCGGCAAAAAGAGATTTCGCCATTTCTGTTATTTTTTTGCTGTCAAGTATTCCTGTCATTTTTTAATCTCCTCTTATGTTTCAATGGTTTTCATACCGTTAATCTCAAACTTAGTTTTAAATTCTTTAATTTTTTCGTCTGTTACAAATCCGTTTTCTATCTCGTATCCGCCTTTCCATTTATCTTTTCCGTATTCATGATAAGCAAGAAATTCAAAAACGGCATTTGTTGTGTTTAATTCTGAAAAATACTCCGCAAATCCGTCCGGATTATCATTGATTCCTCCGATAACGGGAATGCGTATATGAAGCTGATTCCTGCTGTTAAGCAGATATTCGATATTATCTTTTACGCTTTTGTTTGAAGCTCCGACCCATTTTTTGTGTTCATCATCATCATAATGTTTGAAATCGGTAATAAGATAATCCACATATTCCGAAATTTGTTTCAGCGAATCATATGAAGCGTTGGTTTCGATTGCGGTATGGATTCCGAGCTCATTCAGTCTTTTTAAAACTTCAATCAGTTCTTCGGATTGAACGCAAACCTCTCCGCCGGTAAAAGTTACTCCGCCTCCGTCAAAAAACATCATTCTGCTTCGCAATATCTCATCAATTATTTTTTCGGCAGTATATTCAACTGCTTTGGAGTTTTCAAGCGGAATACTGTCTGCATTAGAACACCACTTACAGGCAAAATTACACCCCTGCAAATGATATACCAGACGGTTTCCCGGTCCGTCCTGCGAATAATTGAAACCTTTATGCAAAATCTTCACTGAAATCCTCCGAAACCAATAATTAGATTTATTTTAAACTTTTTCTTATATAATGTCAACAAATTATTGCTTAAATTTATGATTGAAATTAAATGTTTTATATGATACAATAAAAATAATTATATATAAGGAATGATAATTTGACTGTTAACTCTGAAATACATTTCGATATAATTGATTCAACAAGCAACTATGCAAAAGACAATGCACACCGGCTGAATCTTCCTGCATTGATAACCGCAGATGAACAGACAAACGGAAGAGGTCGGCGGGGAAACAGCTTTTTTTCTCCGAAAAATACAGGTCTTTACATGACTCTTGTTTTTGAAGCACCGGATGACTGCAAGCTTATAACGCCGGCCGTTGCTGTTTCCGTTTGCAAAGTCCTTGAAACGCACGGCATATTTCCGAAAATCAAATGGGTTAATGACTTATTCTTAAACGATAAAAAAGTATGCGGAATTCTTACGGAATTCTTCTGTTATGATGGCCGTAAATATCTGTCGGTAGGAGTAGGCATAAATCTGACAACCGTTGAATTTCCTGCAGACATACCGATTGCCGGAAGTCTCGGCACAGATCCGGATAAACAAACTCTTTCACGGGATATTTCAGACACAATTCTTAAGGCTGTTTATTCTGAAAACATCGTTGAGGAATACAGAAAAAGATTATTCATTATCGGAAAAACAATTTCGTATTCCAAAAACAATGTTATATATACCGCATCGGTTATCGATATCAACGAAAACTGCAATCTGATTGTAAAGCTTGCAGACGGTCAGACAGACATTCTTTCTTCCGGAGAAATTTCAATAAAAATCTGAGGTGAAACAAATGAAGAATATCAAAAAAATTTTAATTCTGTTGCTAATTTTCTCAATGGCTTTCAGTATTTTTTCCGGTTGCAACAACAATACCGAAGCAAAAACCGATGTTTCGGATACGGAAACTACAACGGAAGTTATTCCCGATGAAAAAAAAGAAGAAAATGAAATTATAACATCAGGCACAACCGTCTTTTCGGATGAGAATTATACATATCATTCCGTTGTTTACAAAACCGAAAAATCAACCGATAAAAAAGGAAATGAGTATACTTACGCCGTTGTTCCGACAACCGAATTCGTTCCGATAACCATTATAACCACGCCTAAAACAACCAAAATCGAAACAACCAAAGCTGAATCAACAAAAGAAATCGATACAACAAAAAAGCAGCCTGCCAATGAATCATCAACCCGTAAAACAGGCTCAACCGAACCGATAAAGGAAATTTCCGAAGGATTGAGTGTATTAACCAAAACAACTCCCGTAATTGCAGGCAACAGCGTAACAATAACCATCATGGGAAACCCGAATAAGAACTATTCAATTGAATTTTACGAAGAAGGATCAACACCTTCCGTTACAACCGGTCTGGAAACAAAAAAATCCGACGATTCAGGCTGTGTTTCATGGACATTTTCCGTAAGTCCGCTTTGTTCTGCAGGGCCGAAGAAAATTATTGTTAAAGAAAAAGGTACAAATAATCATGTTCAAACATCTATAACTGTTATATAAGGAGATTAAAAATGGAAAGAAAAGGACTCTACAAAAGCAAAAAATATCCTCAGCGTTTGTGCGAATTTTACGGTGTAAACAACGGTCTGCTTTCGGATAAGGCTCTGTGTCTTGCTTCCGATGGAGACGGAATCGTCTATATCGGCACGGAAAACGGACTCAACTTCACAAAAAAAGACGGAACACTTGGCTCATTTAACTGCGGCGCCGTTAATGTTGCTTATTCCGCAAAATGCGGAACTGTATTTTTCGCAACAGAAAAAACAGTTTATTCCGCTGCTGACGGAAAAATCAATGAAATTCAGACCTTTGATGCAAAAATATGCGATATCAGCGGTATTGACACAATCTATCTTCTGACGGATAACGCACTTTTCAAATATGAAAACGGTGTATTCGAAAGATTTTTCCATAATGAAGCAAATTCAACATCGCTTGCTTGCTCTAACGAAAAAATCACTTCCGCCAACAAAAGAGCTCTCAGCATCGTTAACGGCAAAAGAAAGCATTGGATGAGCATTTTCCCCGAACATTCAACAATGCCCGAAATCAAAATAAACTGTCTTGCTTTTGACAATGAACTCGGTTTTCTTTGGCTCGGCACAGACAAAGGTGCATATATCTACGATATGAAATGCAGTTGGTACGGACCCGATGAAATTAATGCACTTCCGAAAGAAGAAATATTCAAAATCCGATTTGCCGATGACGGCAGAGTAATTTTCTCATCGGATGCAGGTCTCATCATTCTTAAAAACGGCTCACGCAAATATCTTCCCGCAACACGATGGGCTTGCGAAAAAGATATCAACGATGCGATTGCAGTCGGCAATGAAATATGGACTGCTACCGATTCAGGCGTTTCAAAAATCACAGAAAAAGAAATGACTCTTGCCGAAAAAGCTGATTACTGCTTTAATCTTGTTGAAACAAAATATGTCCGCACACTCGGATATGTTACAGGTGTTCATAAGATAGAAAACGGTGACATCATGACCGCTGTGCCTCATGTTACGGACAATGACGGTCTCTGGACACAGACATATATCGGAGCACTTGCATACGCATACGCCGTTACCAAAGACGAAAAGATTCTTGAGGCAGCTCGCCGCTCAATGAAAGCTATGGGTTACTTGGCAAAAGTCACAGGTGTTAAAGGCTTCACTGCAAGAGCTGTCAGGTTTGAAGGTGAGCCCGGTTTCGGCACAGTTGTCAAGCGTGACGGTCAGGAATGGCACGAAGCACCCAACGGCGAATGCGAATGGCTCGGCGAAACATCAAGTGACGAAATGACCGGACACTTCTTCGGTTTTTCACTCTACTATGATTTCTGCGCAAACGATGAAGAAAAAGAATATATCAAAGAAATCGTCTGCGATATTGTTGACCATATTCTTGGTAACAATTACAGACTCTGCGACGTTGACGGTCTTCCCACAACATGGGCAAACTGGGCTCCCGACCAGCTTAACGGAAACAGCATGTGGCTTTGGGAAAAATGCATCAACTCCCTTGAAATGCTTACTTTCCTTGCGGTTGCATACCATGTTTCGGGTGATGAAAAATACCGCAAAGAATACCTTCGTCTTGCAGTTGATGAACACTATCTTCTTAACGCCTCACAGCACAAAAAAGATGATGCTCACACCTGCCATATCGACGATAATCTCGGATTCCTCTGCACAATGACCATTCTTCGCATTGAACAGAATCCCGCCATAAGAAAATATCTTCTTATGGGGCTCAAACATCATTGGGAATATGAAAGACCCGAACACTGCGTACTTTTCAACCTTGTTTACGGTGCATTCTCGGATGAAGCCTGCGACCTTGACATTGCCGCAAAAGTGCTTCGTGAATATCCCATGGATTTTGTTAACAGACCTCTTTATAATTCATCAAGAAGAGACCTTGTTTATGATACAGAACAGGAAAAATGGGGAGAAAATCCTCAGCTTAAGGAAGCTCTTGACATCGACTCAAGAATTTTACATAACTATGACAGCAATCCGTTCAGAGTTAATGAAGGAAACGGCACAAGCGCCTGCTGTCCGAGTGCATTCCTTCTTCCTTATTGGTTCGGAAGATACTACGGCATCATCGAAGAAGAACAATAAAAAAATCAGCACCGAGCGGAGAATCTCCGTTCGGTGCTTTTTCATTATTTAGATTTGTTTTTTTCGAGCCATTCAACAGTATCTCTCAATGAATCCACAAGCGGTCTGACTTCAAAGCCGAGTTCCCTTACAGCTTTGGCGTTTGAAAAATTGAAATTCTCGCTTATTTTTCTGATTGCATATTCATTGATCATCGGCGGCATCTTCGCAAGCTCGAAAACCTTTTCGCACAGAGGAATTATATCATATACAAACTTCTGTTTAATAATTATTTTCGGATGCTTTCTGTCACACGCCTGCGCAAGAATACCCATAAATCCGTCAAGCGAAACAACCTTTCCGCACAGGAAATAGCATTCACCGTTTCTTCCTTTTTCGGCAGCTGCAATCATACCTTTTGCGCAGTCACGCACATCAATAAAATTACATGAACCGAAATCAAAAGTCATCGGAAAAAGTCCCTTTGAAAAAAGCTTGATTACAGAAATCATGCTTGATGTTCCGTTGTTATCATAAGGTCCGATACAAGTGCTGGGATGAACACAGCACACCTTCAGGTTTTCGCCCGCATTATCAAGAACATACTGCGTTGCAACCGCTTTTGATTTTGCATATGTACCCTCAAGCAAATCTGGGTCAAAATGAGATATCTCCGTTATTTCTTCATCGCCATCGCCCATCGGCACAGCATCAACAGAAGAAACATAAACAAGATTTTTAACCCCTGTCTTTTTGCAGGCTTCAACAACATTCTTTGTTCCGCCAACATTGACATCCCATACCTGCTTATCCTTTGTTCCGGTTATATCAACAACGCCCGCAACGTGATAAACTGTTTCGGCGCCTTCAAATGCCTTTATGAGAACATCGATATCACAAATATCGCCCATAATCTTTTCACATTCTATATTATCAAAAACATGGCTGTCTGAACGAAGAATAAGTCTTATTTTTTCTCCTCTGTCTGCAAGCTCTTTAACAAGCGCATAGCCGACATGACCTTTACCGCCAGTAACAACATTTATTCCGTTGCCCATTCTTTTTACCTCCTTATCTTATACCCCTCCGTTAACATTATTTTAACACAAACTATATTTACAATTCAACAAATAATGTAACAGTTTTAATACATTTTCACAGTTAATTGTACAACTTTGACGAAATCATCATGTTTTTTAATTCATCTAATGAAAAAAATAAATTAATTGTTAAAAAGATTGTTTTTGTTGACTTTTAATTTTTACTATTATATACTTAATATGTATGTAATTAAGAAAACACGGAGGTAAAATATGGTCAGATACGAAAGTGCAAAAGAACTTTATGCAAAATTCGGCATTGACACAGAAGAAGCACTCAGAAAGCTTGGCGATATAACTGTTTCGGTTCATTGCTGGCAAGGCGACGATGTTGGCGGATTTGACAGTGACGATGCTCTTTCAGGCGGTATTCAGACAACCGGCAACTATCCCGGCAAAGCAAGAAATCCCGAAGAGCTTATGGCTGACATCGACAAAGCATTCATCCTTATTCCCGGAAAGAAAAAGCTGAATCTTCACGCAAGCTACGCAATTTTTGACGGCAACAGAGCAGACAGAGATGCCCTTAAGCCCGAACACTTCAGAAAATGGGTTGAATTTGCAAAAGAAAGAAATATCGGTATTGACTTTAATCCCACATTCTTCTCACATCCCATGGTTAAGGACGGTCTCACTCTTTCATCACCTGATGAAGAAGTCCGTAAATTCTGGGTTGAACACGGCAAACGCTGTGTTGAGCTTTCTGATTATTTTGCAAAAGAAACAGGCTATCCCTGCGTTATGAACATCTGGATTCCCGACGGCTACAAGGACATTCCCGCTGACCGTCTTTCACCCAGACTTCGTTTCAAGAAATCTCTTGACGAAATTCTCGAAACTCCCTTTGACAAGAACAATGTTTATATAACTCTTGAATCAAAGGTTTTCGGCATCGGACTTGAAAGCTATACCGTCGGCTCAGCTGAATTCTGCCTGAGCTACTCAATTCAGAAGGGCATTGTTCCTCTTATGGATAACGGTCATTATCACCCCACAGAGCTTGTTTCCGATAAGATTCCTTCAATGCTTGCATTCAGCGATAAAATCGCTCTCCACATAACAAGAGGCGTTCGTTGGGACAGCGACCATGTTGTTCTTTTTGACGACGAAACCAAAGAAATCGCAAAGGAAATCGTCAGAAACGATGCTCTCGACAGAGTATTTATTGCAACTGACTATTTCGATGCATCCATTAACCGCATCAGTGCATGGGTAACGGGTGTAAGAAATGTTCAGAAGGCTCTTCTTTTTGCAATGCTTCAGCCTTCAAAGAAAATGCAGGAATTGCAGGACAATGCAGATTTTACTGAGCTTATGATTCTCAGCGAAGAAATGAAAACAATGCCCATCGGTGATGTATGGGCAGAATTCCTTAACAGACAAGGCACAGAAAGCTGTTATTTAAACAGCATTAAAGAATATGAAGAAAAGGTATTGGTGAACAGAAAATGAAAAACATTTTAGAAGCACCCTTTGTGGTAGGAATGTGCAAGGCAACAGCTAATATGTACCGTATGGGCTGGGACGAAAGAAACGGCGGCAACATCAGCGTTATGCTCGAAAATGATGAGGTTGCCGAATATCTTGATATCAACGCTCCCATCAGAACATTCGACATGGGATTCGATGCAAGCGTTCTCGTCGGCAAAATCTTTATCGTTACAGGTACAGGCAAATACTTCAAGAATGTTGAAGATGACCCCGAAACAAACCTCGGTATTATCAGAATTGCCGAAGACGGCACAACAGCACAGGTGCTTTGGGGCTACAGCGACGGAGGCAGACCCACATCAGAGCTTCCCGCACATCTTATGAGCCACATTTCAAGACTCTCAAAGAATCCCGAAAACAGAGTTATTATGCACAGCCATCCCACAAACACTCTCGCAATGACATATGTTCATGAGCTTTCAGAAAAGAAGTTCACACATTCACTTTGGGAGATGTGCACCGAGTGCATGGTTGTTTTCCCCGACGGTATCGGCGTTCTTCCCTGGATGGTTTGCGGCACCAACGAAATCGGCATTGCTACTGCAGAGAAGATGAAGGAATTCCGCCTTGTTATCTGGGGTCAGCACGGTATCTACGGCTGCGGCAAAGACCTTGACGAAGCTTTTGGTCTTATCGAAACAGTTGAAAAGGCTGCTCAGCTTTACATGATGACCGCTCACCTTCCCAGAGTTAACACAATCACAGACCCCGACCTTGTTGAAATCGTTAAAGCATTCAAGCTTGAAGACGTATACAGAAGAGATTTCCTTAATCTTTAATATCAGGAGGATATAATAATGGCTAACAGATTTGTACTTAACGAAACATCATACCACGGCAAGGGCGCTATCGCCGCTATCGCTGATGAATTCAAGGCAAGAAGCTTTTCAAAGGCTCTTGTTTGCTGCGACCCCGACCTTATCAAATTCGGCGTTGCAGACAAAGTTTTCAACGTTCTTAAGGGTGCAGACATCGCTTACGATGTATTCAGCACAATTCAGGCTAACCCCACAATCGAAAACGTTCAGGCAGGCGTTGAAGCTTTCAAGACAAGCGGTGCTGACTGCATCATCGCTGTAGGCGGCGGTTCATCAATGGACACAGCTAAGGCTGTAGGCATCATCATTGCTAACCCCGAATTTGCAGATGTACGTTCACTTGAGGGCGTTGCTCCCACAAAGAACAAGTGCGTTCCCATCATTGCAGTTCCCACAACTGCAGGTACAGCTGCCGAAGTAACAATCAACTATGTTATCACAGACGCTCAGAACAACAGAAAGATGGTTTGTGTTGACGTTCACGATATTCCCGTAGTTGCCGTTGTTGATCCTGACATGATGTCAACAATGCCTGCAGGTCTCACAGCTGCAACAGGTATGGACGCTCTCACACACGCAATCGAAGGCTACATCACCAAGGGCGCATGGGAGCTCAGCGATATGTTCCACATCAAGGCTATCGAAATCATCGCAAAGAGCCTCAGAGGCGCTGTTGCTAACACAGACGAAGGCAGAGAAGGCATGGCTCTCGGTCAGTATGTTGCGGGTATGGGCTTCTCAAACGTAGGTCTCGGTATCGTTCACTCAATGGCTCATCCTCTCGGCGCTCTTTATGATACACCTCACGGCGTTGCAAACGCAATTATCCTTCCCACCGTTATGGAATACAACGCTCCCGCAACAGGCGATAAGTACAGAGACATCGCAAAGGCTATGGGCGTTGAAGGCACAGATGCAATGAGCATTGAAGATGCAAGAAAGGCAGCTATCGATGCAGTTAAGCAGCTTTCAATCGATGTTGGCATTCCCGCTGATCTCAAAGAAATCGTTAAGGCTGAGGATATCCCCTTCCTCGCACAGTCAGCATTCGACGATGCTTGCCGTCCCGGTAATCCCAGAGATACAAGCGTTGAAGAAATCACCGCTCTTTATAACTCACTTATCTAAAGAGATAAACAACAACCCCCGAAATCCGATTGAGATTTCGGGGGTTTATTGCATTTTAAAATTAATTATTTCTTTTCTTTCTTAGGCTTTGTGCCGAGACGGTTAAGACCCGAAACACAGAGAATAATGATACCCATAACGATGAATATACCAAGCATACCCTTGCCCAT
>JAZSCL010000270.1:0-3582 GCA_045602905.1 Acutalibacteraceae bacterium | reverse complement strand
TACAACGGCGACCTCACTTCCAAGGAAGCAGGTTCTGTAGGCGGCCAGATGGTTAAGAAGATGATTGAAGCTTATGAAAACGGCATGAAATAAGTAATGTCATAGAAAAAACCTACCGGAATTTTCATTTCGGTAGGTTTTGGTGTTTTATCAGCCGACAAACTTGATTGTAAGAATCTTCTTGCCTGTGATTTCAAAATCAACGAAGCCGTCTGCATTCATGGTGAGGGGAGCGGAGTCAAGCTCTTCAAGAGTTACAAGCTTGACTTCTTTCCACTGCTTACCTGAGTATGCGGGAAGTTCGAATTCCGCAATCTGTCTTTCAACGGGTGACTGAGGCTTCTCAATGGGAGCGATGCCGCCGTTGAGACGGATTGAGTTTTTGATTGTCTTATCTGAGGGGTTGAAGAGTCTGATAACGTAGCCTTCGCCGTCTTCGCTCTTCTTGATTGCGCTGACATTGAGGTTTTCATCCTTAAGCTCAATGAAGGAGTGAGTGAGAGGATTCTTGCCGTGTGCGGTGGGAGCAAGCTGACCCGCTGTAAGATAGAGGTTGAAACGTTCGCTTTCCTGCCATACATTGCCTTCTTCCCAGTCGCCTCTGTGGGGCATGAATGCATAACGGAAGGTATTAATGCCGATGCACTGTGAGTCCTTATCCCAGTTGCTGTAATTCTGCATATCAGCAGTTACGCATATACGAAGGGGATATGCACGGATGAGTGAAAGATAGAGTGTGTTGCACTCATCATCAGCTGCCTCGTAAGCCTTAAGACCTGTGTTGAGAAGAGCAGCGCCGTTAACGCCGTCGGTGAGATCAACGAAGGAATTCATTGGATGCTCTGTCATGGGGATTTCGTCATAAAGTGAATAATCAAGCTTTGCAACGGGACGCTTAACAACATCAAACTGACCCTGAGCATATGAGAATTCGGAATTGATATTTGTGGGGAAAGCAACCTGAAGATAATGGTCTTCACAGCGGTTGTTAATTGTTGTCTCGATTTCAACGAATCTTGCACCCTTGCGGAGAGTTACAACGCTGTCGATATCAACGGGAAGCTTATGCTCGCTTCTTGACTTTTCGTCAGCCGAACGCTTTTCGGGGAGCATCCATCTCATTGATACTTTATAAGCAGTTTCAAATTCACCGTCACGAAGAAGAGTGATTGTTGCTCTTTCATTGAGAGTTGTGAAGATTTCGTTGAATTCAGGCACGAAATGTTCCCAGGGATTGCCGATTTCGCCGCCATCCTTGAAGTAACCGAGGTTTTCGTAAACTCTGCCGCTTTCTTTTTCGGTAACATTGTATGTACCGTTGCTGTTGAATGAAACGCGGAGATATTCGTTTTCCATAATCTGATTTGTTTTGAGGAGAGTGACGGGAGTTGTTGCGCGCACGTTGTATGTGGGACGCATTTTGTAGGTTTTGTAGCCCATTGCGGGGATATCCTTGACTTCCGCAGCGATAAGACGCTGTCTTGTGTGAAGCACATTTGCCGTATCGTTGGGATTCTGGATAATCTGTGCATTGTTATCATTGGATTCGATAACCTGATATCTGATTGCATTGCCTTCTTCGTCAAGAAGCTCGAATGTGCCGGTTTTCCACTCTGCGGGAATTTCAACGCGGAGATTAACGGTTTCGCTTCTCTTGAAGGGTGCCGGGTTGAATACTACAACCGCTGCGTCGTCACGGCTGAATGACCTGAGGTCGATATCGCCTGCGATGTCCATGAATGCACGCTCGAACACACAGCTTGAAAGCTCTCTTGACTGTCTGTAGCGAGCCATAACATCTTCGTAAACAACGTCTCTGCCGCATGAACCTATGCTGTCGTGACCGTGATTCTGAAGAAGGTAGTTATATGAAAGGTCGATGAAATTCTGAGGATAGGGTGCACCTGCGAGTGATGCGAAAACAGCGAAAGGCTCAGCGTAGTTGATGAGTCTTCTTTCGGTGTCAAAGTTTTCCTGCTTGATATATGTTCTTGCGGAAAGAATCCAGCCGCAGAGAATGCTTACGCTGCCCTTGGTGTAGGGGTCACGCATTTCGCCTTTGAGTACGGGCGAGTTGGGGTCAAAGTTATCGATGATGCTCTGTTCCATTTCTTTGAGTGTGCTGTGGAAAACATCTGCATCGGGAAGCGCTGCATCAAGGTCTTTGATAAGCTGAACTTCACGGGCATCGGGGCATGATGAGTCATGACCTGCTGACCAGAAACGGTGCTGAGTTGTCCAGTCGTTGTTCTGCTCTTCGATAGCCTGCTCTGCTCTTGCCTGAATGTTTTCCTTGTGATACTCATAGAACGGATGTGTATACTGATAGTCGAGCTTCCAGTCACGGTCAATGAGCTTGAAAACGCCGTTGTTGTCATTCCAGAGCATATCACGGTTGTTTTCGTTTTCCTGATTGAAATAAACGGGTCTCTGAACTACATACCAGATGTTGTAACGGGGTCTTTTGCCGAGACGGGATGCCCAGATTCTTGAACCGTCAGGGCTTTCCCAGAAGAATTCGGATTTGGGTGCTTTGTAGGTGTTGATACCTCTGTAGAATGATGCGAAGTTGATGCCGAAGCCCGAATAGAGCTGAGGAAGCTGTGAAATCTGACCCCAGCCGAAGGGTGAGTAGCCCGTTTTGCTTACGCCGCCCATTTCCTTAGCTTGTTTATGACCGAGAAGAAGGTTACGGACAAGAGCTTCGCTGCCGACTGTGAATTCATCGGGTAAGCAGAACCAGGGACCTACTGCGATTCTGCCTTCTGAAATATATTTCTTGAGTTTTTCTTTCTTTTCGGGATAAACTTCAAGATAATCCTGAATAGGCATTGTCTGTGAGTCAAAATGGAAGTGCTTGTAGTCGGGATTCTTGTCAAGAATATCGAGAAGCATATCTACCATGTAGCCGAGCATATGCTGTGTACGGCGGGCGGAGAAACGCCATTCTCTGTCCCAATGGGTGTTTGATATAAAGTGACACTGAATTTTGTTTTTGTTATCCATATCAGTACTCCTTAACCTTTAATAATTTTCATGATTTCGGCAAAGTTGTTGCAGAAGTGTGAGCAAACAGCCTTTGTGCCGCTTGATTCGATGTTACCGCCTGCGATGCCGATTGTTGTGTAGCCTGCAAGACGAACGGAGCAAGCGCCTGCGCCGCTGTCCTCAATGCCGACAACTCTGTTCCTGTCGGCAAAAGCTTCGCCGAGACCTACGATTGAAGTTTCGGAATAGAGCCAGGGATGAGGCTTGGGTGAGAGCTCGCCGAGAGTGCCTACGCTGCCCTTGCGGAGGGGAAAGCCTGCGGAGATAATTGCATCGTAGAAATCCTTGGGGTCGCCCATTCCGAGGGTACGGAAAGCAGAAAGAATTTCGGGCCATGCCTTTTCGTAAAGACCTGAAGTAACAAGACCGATTTTAACGCCCATATCTTTAAGTTCAAGAAGGAAATCTTTAACACCCTCAGTGGGAGTGAAAGCGCCGTCTTTGCCTCTGCCTGCCATGATTTCTTCCATTTCTCTGTGAGTATGTTCAAAATAGAAGTTGCGTGCCTTTTCGAGTGATTCGCCGGGGCAGTAT
>JAZSCL010000269.1:0-4466 GCA_045602905.1 Acutalibacteraceae bacterium | reverse complement strand
GTTGAGAAGCATGAAATTTTCAAGGAAATCGGTGAGTTCGATTCCGCATTCATAAGAATTGATTTCTTCATATGCAGCATAGAAAACGAGATTTACCTGATTGTCGCGGACAACTTCGTAGGAAGCATAAACTTCGTATCTTCTGCCGTTGGGGAATTTAACTACAGCGTAGCCGTAGTCAAAATCGGTTGTCACTTCTGAACCGTCTCTGAAGTGAACGGTGATTTCCTCTTCGACGATTTCGGGAACTGCATAACCGTCATAATAATCAACAACCATGTAGTAATCTTCAATGTTTGTCATTTCTATTTTTGAAATAAAATCGGATGCGTTACATACGGTTAAAGTAATGTTCTTTTCAAAATCAAGGAAGCTTACGGAGATTTCGTTCTTGCCGGTGATAATCTCATCGTTCTTTGCGTTGTAGTTGAGTTCGCAATCTTTGGTTTCAACAGTCTTGCCTGAGTTGAAAGTAACGGTAACATCTTCCCATGTAACATAGTTATAGTCATCTTCAAATGAATAGCAGATATCGCTGGTCATGATGTAATCCTTGAATGCGTTCTTTCCGAATGTAAGATCTTTGATTTCAGAACCCATGAATTCGATTTCGAAGAATGTGTCTTCATCGCTGTAATAGTGGTCTGCAGCAACATAGGTTTTGCCTTTTTCAAGAAGGAAAAGAAGCTCTGTGTCACCTTTACCGCTTATCCACTGGTTTTTGCTGATTTCGTATGCTGTACCGTTTTTGATTTCTTTGGGGAATCCTACCCAATCAAAATCAATGTTGCTGTAGGTTACGAGATAGTAGCCTGATTCGGGGATGTTGATTTCATAAGCAAGTTCGTATCCTTCTGTTTCTGCAGGGATAACGGTTTTGCCTGTTTCGGCTTCGCCGAGAACTTTGTATTCCCAAAGCTCTTCGTCGAAATACCAATCGATTGTGTTTGTGTCCTCAGCCGCAAATGCGGCGGTTGATCCGCAGATTGCAAGTGCCAGTGCAAATGCAACTGCAATGATGAGTGTGATGCGTTTTTTCATTGTTTTGTCCTCCTCTTATATAGATAAAAATTTGTTTCGGGTTTTGTTCCCCGTTGACAATTTCATTATATAGCATATTTTGCCTTTTTGTGCAATATGTAATTTTTAATGCGTTTTTTGTAATTTTTGATTGATTTGGTATACAAAAACGCAGAAATGTGCTATTATGGAGTGAAACGAATCGAACTCCATACGGTTTTGAAAGGCATATTTCCGCCACAATATCATTAAAAATCTTTGGAACAGCATCGCATATCAAAGAAAAAACCACTTCGATGGGTCGGAAATCCGACCTTTACGACATATTTAGTTCGAATCATTTCACTCCATCAAAAAAGGGGGGAGATTATGCCGAGAAACATAAGCTACACCGTTCCGGAAGAGTATGACGGAAGAAAGGTTATACATTTTCTCAGGGGCTGTTGCGGATTTTCTTCGAGACTAATGCGTAAGGTAAAATATGCCCTTACTCTCAACGGAAATCAGTCACGCACCATAGACCGTATAAAAACAGGAGATGTTATCGGTGTAACAATTCCCGATGACGATGCAGTGCCCGAAATAACGGAAACGGAAATCATTGTTATATATGAAGACGATGATATACTTGTAATAAACAAGTCTCCGTTCATGGCTATGCATCCGACCCATAATCATCAGGGCGACACCCTTGCGAATGCGGTAACGGCGTATCTTTCCAAAAAAGGAAAGCTGTCGGCATTCAGAGCTGTCGGAAGGCTTGACAAAGGCACTTCGGGACTGGTTGTGTGTGCGCTGAATCCTCTTTCTGCGTGCAAGCTTGCGGGAAACATACAAAAAGAATACAAGGCATTTGTTAAAGGTGAGCTTCACGGCACGGGCAGAATCAATGTTCCCATCTACAGACCAGACCCTATGAAAACTCTGCGTGCCTGCTCTTATGAGCTCGGGGTTGAGCCTGCGGTAACCAACTGGACTGCCGAAAAGAATTATGACGGTGCAACCCTCGTTTCTCTTCGTCTTGAAACGGGAAGAACGCATCAGATAAGGGTTCATATGGCGTTTGAGGGTCATGCTCTGGCAGGAGACACGATGTACGGCGATTTTATGCCCGAAATCGGACATCAGCTTCTTCACTGCGCAAAATGTTGGTTTGAGCATCCCGTAACAGGTGAAAAGATGGAGTTCGAAGCGGAGTTTCCTGAAGATTTCAAATCGGTAATGAATAATTATTAAATTGATTTCAGTTTTTTTATTATAAAAATACAAAATTGCTTTACTTTTTATAAACATTATGATATAGTAATCGTATATAAAAATATGGAGGTATTTCCAAATGAAAAAACTCGTTAAAATTCTTGCGGTAATAATGGTTATTGCTCTTTCCGCAACTCTTCTTTTCGCTTGCGGCGGCAATGAAGATGCTGAAAAAGCAGCAGCAGTAAAGGTTATTGATATTGACCTTACAGAAGAAGAATATGCATTCGGCGTTGACAAAACTCAGCCCGAACTTCTTGCAGAAGTAAATGCATTTATCGCAGAAATCAAGGCAGACGGCACATTTGACGAAATCTGTAACAAGTATTTCGGCGACGGCACTCCCACTCCCGTTAAATCGGCAGCTCTCGATGCAACCAAGGATCAGCTCGTTGTTGCAACAAACGCTGCATTCGAACCCTTTGAATACACAGTAGGCGAAGACTACTACGGCATCGATATGGAAATTGCTGCTCTTCTTGCAGAAAAGCTCGGCAAGGAACTTGTTATCAGCAACATGGACTTTGACTCGGTTTGCCTTTCAGTAGGTCAGCAGAAGTGTGACATTGCAATGGCAGGTCTCACAATCAAGCCTGACAGAGAAGAATATGTAAACTTCACGGATTCATATTATGAAGCATCACAGAAGCTCATCGTTAAGGGTGACGACGATACTTTTGATGCGTGCGCAGATGCACCTGCAATCGAAGCTGTTCTCGGTACATTTGATGCATCAACAAAAATCGGCGTTCAGAACGGCACAACAGGTCAGTTCTATGTTGAAGGCGATGAAGACTGGGGCTTTGCAGGTTTTGAAGCTACCTGTGTAGGTTATAAGAACGGCTCACTTGCAGTTCAGGACCTCATCAACGGCGGCGTAAACTATGTTATCATCGACTCAGCTCCCGCTGCTTGCATCACAGAAGCTATCAACGCTGTTCAGTAATCTTTAAAAATCAATAAGACTGTAACCTCACCGCAAAGGTGAGGTTACTCTGTCAAAAGGGATAATTGCTATGAATTTTGAAGCAAAGTTTAATAAATTTATTGAGATTCTTATCGATTACAAAGGTTATGTCAAGGTAATCGAAGGCCTCGAAAACACATTGAAAATCGCAATTCTCGGTCTGATTATAGGTATAGTTATCGGTACTCTCATTGCAACAATAAGAGTTATACCCAAATATAAGCTTCTTCCCAGAGTTCTCAACTCAATATGCACATTCTATGTAGGCTTTTTCAGAGGAACCCCCATGGTTGTTCAGCTGCTTTTGTTCTATTATGTTGCGCTTCCGCTTATGGGAATCAACCTGCCCTCTGTCAGCGTTGCCATTGCCGTTTTCGGACTCAACAGCGGAGCTTACATATCGGAAATAATGAGAAGCGGTATACAGTCCGTTGATTACGGACAGATGGAAGGCGGTCGCTCCGTCGGTCTGAGTTTTTCAACAACAATGATGAAAATCGTTATTCCTCAGGCGGTCAAGAACATTCTTCCCACTCTCGGCAACGAATTCATCGTACTCATAAAGGAAACATCAATCGTTTCGTTCATCGGTGCCGCAGACCTTTATGTTGCGTTTAACTATATCGGTTCAAACAGCTATGAATTCATGGTGCCCTATCTTGCAATGGCGGTTATCTATATCATAATCGTTTGTCTGATTACGGTGCTTATCAAATTTATGGAAAGGAGCTTGAAGAAGAGTGATAGACGTAACTAATCTCAAAAAGAGTTTCGGCAAAAACGAAGTTCTTAAAGGCATTGATATCAAAATCAATAAGGGTGACGTTGTTGTTGTTATCGGTCCTTCCGGCTCCGGAAAATCAACCTTTCTCCGCTGCCTCAACTGTATGGAAGACCCAACATCGGGCAGCATAGTTTTTAACGGCGTTGATATTGCCGACCCCAAGGTTGACATAAATATTCACCGCCGCAGAATGGGAATGGTGTTCCAGCATTTCAATCTTTTCAATAACAAAACCGTTATCGAGAATATAATGCTCTCTCCCGTGCTCTGTGCAAAACAGGACAGAAGAAAGGCTGTTATCAAAAATCTTTTCTCAAAGAACAAACAACCCGTCAAGAGCATTTCGGAAATCAAAAAGGAAGCTGAAGAAAATGCACGCAAGCTTCTTGCAAGAATCGGTCTTGATGATAAAGCAAACGCTTATCCCTCAACTCTTTC
>JAZSCL010000268.1:0-20853 GCA_045602905.1 Acutalibacteraceae bacterium | reverse complement strand
AGGCGCACTTGCAAAAACGGGCTTTGCAATCGTTGCACTTCCCATCGGCGCAGTTCTTACAATCGCCGTTCTTCTCGGCATCAAGGCTGCAACAAAGAAAAAAGCATAATTTCTGCATGGGATAACAAAACCCTTCCGTTTGGGGTACCCTCCATAAGGAAGTTACCCCAAGGCGGCTCTTGCAGTAAAACTTAATAATTGTAATTTGAACGGTATAGCTACGGCTATGCCGTTTTTGCTTTATGTTGTTTTGAAATATGCTGTTGGTACGCTTCTTCCATTTCTTCAGCAGAGAGCATTTTAATTATTCCTGCACCGTGATAGTAGATGTCTATTGTCTGATGCCGTTTGCCGTTAATCTTTTCGGGTGCAGAAACAACTATCTTCTCAATGAACTCGTGAACTAATTCAGGTGTCAGCTCTGTCAGGCGGGTTATTCTTTTAGCTTGTTCAATGAAATGCTGTAAGCCTTCACATTTGATTTCCGTCTCTTCCAAGAAAGATTCCATTTCAGGAACTTTGTCTTTCAACTCTCGCTGTTCATCCTCTAAAGATATTGAGAGTGTTGCAAATCGTTCATCAGATATTTTTCCTCTTGTGTTATCTTCATACAGAGTTTGGATTATTCGGTCGATTTCTGCAATTCGCTTCTTTGCTTTTTCAAGTTCCTTGCGTTTCAGTTTCAAATCTTTCTGGTGATTCAAATCCAATTCCTCAATCTGCTTTGCCGCAAAATCTTCTTCAAAGCATTGCACATACCATAACACTCTCTGCATATTTTCGAGCACAAGATTGTAGATTACCTTTTCACGGATATAGTGAGCAGTGCAGGATTTTGTATCTCTGCGGAACGATGAACAAAAGAAAAACGCTTGCTCTCGTTTGTAATTATTGGTTGCACCGTAATATAATTTGTTTCCGCAGTCATCACAGTATAACAGTCCCGAAAAGATACTTGTAAATCCTGTTTTGGGATTTCTGCGTTTGTGTTTTCTGAGACTTTGCACCAGCTCAAACTTTTCTCTGCTGATAATTGCAGGATGAGTGTCGAAAAATATTTTCCACTCTTCCTCGGGGCGTTCAATCTTCTTTTTAATCTTGAAAGATTTTCTTCCTGTTCTGAAGTTTACAGTATCACCACAATACTCTTGCTTCATAAGTATGTCTGCAACTGTACCTGAATTCCAGTTATGAAGTATCGCAGGTTTATATCCGCATTTTCTTTTTATGCTGCTCCAATATTCGGTTGGTGTCATCACTTCGTCTGTCTTCAACCTTTTTGCAATCTGTGCGGGACCAAGACCCGATACGCACATATCAAAAATTCTGCGGACTACTTCTGCGGCAGGCTCATCGACAATCCATTCCTTTTTGTTTTCGGGATTCTTCATATAACCGAAAGGTGGATTTGTAGTTAGTGGTATTCTCGCCATACCCTTGCTATGCATCACACGGCGTACCTTTTCACTTGTATTCTTTGCGTGCCATTCGTTGAACAAGTCTTGCATCGGTACAAGATCACTCAACCCTTTTGCGGTATCAATGTTATCCATTATTGCAATGTACCTGATACCCAATCGTTCAAATTCTTCTTCAAGCAGCTGACCGACAAGCAATCGGTTACGACCTAATCTCGAATGATCTTTGACAACAAGATTTTCAATCAGACCTTGTTCGGCGAGTTCAAGTATCTCTGTGAACGCTGGTCTTGCAAAGGTGACACCCGAGTATCCGTCATCGAAAAAGAATCTTGGATTAGGCAAGCGATTATCTTTCGCATACTTTTCAAGAATGGCTCTTTGAGATGTGATTTGTCAAGGGTATTTTCTACAAAAAGTTTATACTGTATGGATATATCAAAATAATATAGCCCTCAACTCATTTGTTTGAGCTGAGGGCTGCTTGATATTAAGTACTACTCATCGAGAGATAAGCTTAGTAATTATTGATACAAAATAGTCACTTAAGTCTTTAGGAATATCAACAATCAAGGTTTTATCTTCAGGCATAACTTCGTAATATCTGTAAACAAGAGCATTGTCTAAAATGCTGAAAGATTTGGCATCTACAGAAAACAAGCCATCGTTACTTGACATTTTGAAGCGATATGCTTTGTCGCCAAGACTTGATGTTGAAACAGCTTTTGTATTATTTATTCCTGCAAAAGCGTTTGGATCGTAGGCGTTTTCTTCGCAGAAGGCTAAAAGTTCGTTGAGTTTGGCAATATCCATTTTATCTACATCAATCGTTTCAGTTGAAACGCCATTTGTTTTAACAACACATTGATATGTAAAATTGTTTGGATCGGAATAGTATTTCTTTAATTCTTGCCATTGTTCATCACGACAATAAACACTTTCAGGAGCTCCAACAACTTCGGAGTTTACATTGTATAGCAAGTCGTATTTAGTTCCCTCTATGCGGTGATATTGACCTGTAGTATCTTTGAGAACCGCCTCATCACCATACTTAGGATTTCGCAGTATCAAATCGCCTTGGAACTTGTTGCGGTAAAGAACACCGTCAACCATAATTGCGGTTGTACCTGCTGTAGCTTCATTATATTCTTCCACAACAATAGAGTCTATTCCGTTAGTTAAAGAAGTGTTTGTAGTGTTGGATTCCGATGCGTTTATTGCACACGAGGATAACATAAGCAAAGTGAATATACATACTAAAATAGCTTCAAAAGTTTTCACTTATATTCATCCTTTCATATTTAATCTTAAATTACCCCCTGCTATCTTAACGATAACAGGGATTTTAGGACTTGTGAAAAAAGTTATGAATACCGGCATCAATTGTCATAGAAAGCAAAAAACAATTGTTACTGAAATTAATATTATTTTAACTAAATATACTCTTTCGTCTTTATTCTAATGAAAAATTTTAAATTATGTGAAATCAACTACCGACATTTGTTAAACTATTATTTAATGGGATTTGAGCTAAAACACCTTCGTATTCCTCCAAAGAACTAATTTTGGGGAATAGTGTCAACTGCACCAAACCTACTTTTTGAGGGTTTTCAGTGTCGACAATTTGCCAAGAGGCATAAAGTCTATATGTTTCACTGTTTGTCTTAAATTCAATTCGCAATTGTCGGTGACTTTCTCCATAACCGTATGCAATGTGGTCTCCACCATCAGCATAAAGATAATCGCCGTGTATTACATCACCTTCAAACGACTCAAAGAATCTCTCTATATTTTCTGTAGTTATTTCACCAGTACTTTTTGCAGCCTCAGAATACATATTTATCAAAGATTCTGCATCTCTGTTTTTGATAGCATCAATTATTTCTTCTGCAACTACTTTTTCTCCGGGAAAAGCCAATTGCTGTTGATAGACTAATAATGTACCCGAATCAGGAAAAAGCATAAGAAGAAACGAAATAATAACTGCAAGAATTTTTGCCATAATAAAAATCTCCTTTGTTTAATAGGTAACAGTAAATTGGTATTCGTTTTTGTTGTCGTCGGTATACGGTGGGTAACAAATCATATTAATTTCGTCCCATTTGTACTCTGTGTTTTGATTATTAATATACTCTAAATAGAACGGTTCTCTTAAACTAGGATCTGTAAAACGCACTTTTAAATCCACTTTAAGTAAATCAATATCTGGCAATTGTATTTCAGGAGTAAAAGAACATACCCACCAATTTTTCTGAACAAGGTGGTTAAGTTCTTCACCTCCGTAGGTGATGGTCATGTCTACATCAAGAGTTAAGTCTGTATCTACATCATAAAAATCTCTTTCAGCATAATAATCAATAAATGTATGATAAATTCCTATTTCAGCCCCGGCACCTAAATTCCAATAATCGCCTTTCCAAATCCATATAACATAGTAGTTTGTTGGGAAAAGTGAGGACAATAAACCTGTATTTTCTGTTTCAAATTTGTATAGATCTCTAAAAATCGGTCCGCCAAGGCTGAAGAAAAAATCATATATAGGGGTGTATCCAACCAAACTTTGCCACATATGCTTTTCTTCTACACTTGTATAGCTTTTATATTTCTTATTACCATCATCTTGTTCAAAGCCAAGAAAATATCCTGCCCACGGAGCACCAAAAGACATATCAACAGGCATAAAGTGTCTTAATCCGGTTTTATAATCAAAAGTATTACCTGAAGAAGGAATTAAAGGTAGTAAAACATGCGCTCCTGACCATAAAACAATGGATAGTCCTATTCCGGCTGGTTTCAACGCAAAGTTGGCATCTGTGTCCTCTACTAACTTGTTTAGAATATCATTTGATATATCAGCAACTACAGTATCAGTAATTGGTTTTAATTCTTTTGCTATGAAAGAACTAGCATACCAAACAGGCTCTTCTATAAAATCAAAGATTGCACTCCAAGTTATAGGTTCTGTGCCAAATGGGTCAACATACATAACAGGATTATTATTACAGTAAGCATACATATTGTTTCCTGTAATTGTATTGCCTGCAATAAAAACGCTGTCAGGACTTATAAATCTGCCCCACTCAGGATTGTAATATCTTGAATTAAGATAATACCAATTTGTTTCGGTATCGTAATAATAACCTCTGTAACGAATAGGGTTAATTGCTGCCATATTTCCTGTGGAATAAATTATGTTACCATATGCATCATATCTATATTTGGCAACGACATTACCTTCGCCGTCAACAATACCAGAAATATCGTTCAGCAGACTTCTTAAATAGTAATACGGTGTACCATTATGGAGGAAACCTACCAGATTTCCGCCTGCATCATATTGGAAGTCTATGGTGTTTGTGCCATCAGTCTGACGCATTAACAAATCGCCAGAATAAAGATAATTGGTTGTTTTACCATCGACAGTTTTCTGTACTCTATGACCTTGTGAATCATATACATAACTGATGTTTTTACCATTACCGGTTATACTTGCAAGCTGCGTGCCTCTCTGCCAAGTATAGTTATAACCATCAAAGGAAAGAGGGTTGCCGTTAGCATCATAGGTAATTGCCTTACCATCAACCGCAGTTAATTGGTCTTTCCAGTTTTCGTTGCCATAAGTAAATGTATGAATCGGTTCATACCAAATACCAACAGATGTAATGTTTCCGGCGGCATCATAAGAATACACATACAAATCATCTGAAGTGTAGTTTTCTATTACTCTGCCTAATCCATCATAAATATAGTCAAACGACTGTTGGTCTACGCCTTCATAGCTATAATAGAAACTTCCGTCATCATTATACTCAAAGTAATAAACCTGAAGATGATCTCCATCTTTGGTTTCATCAATAATTTCTTCAATCTGATTGCTTGTAGTAGCTACACCATCAGTGGCTCCATCTTTATACTTGATTGTTCTGATAACAGGACCGTATGAATAACTTTCGACTCTGCCAAAATCATCATAATTGTAGTGAATCAATGTGTTGTCAAGAGTATCAATAACAACATCTTCAGGCATACCCTTTTCGTTAGTATAATATTTGCCCGAATATATATTAACATTGTCATCACTAAATGTCAATCTTGCAAGTTCCCCTGACATGCTGTAGTCGTAAGTTGTTTGGGTACCGTCACTTCCGGTAACTCTGAATGGCAAATCGTAGAAAGCATAATCATACTGGTACGATGTGTTTGTAACATTATCTACAGTTTTTGATAATCTGTCATTTTCGTTATAATAATATTCGGAAATCTGAGTACCATTCCAAGAATCACCAACTAAGCGATCACGACTGTCATAAACAGGAGTATAATAAGCGTTATTTGCATAAGTTACCTGTGACAACATTTGTCTGTCATTATACGAATTGGTTGCCAAAGTCTGTGTTCCAACCTTGCTTGAAGTAACTCGATTCTGAGAATCATATTCATATGAATATGTTGTACCATTCTTAGTGATGGTTTGGGGTAGATAATTTTCGTAAGTAAAGCTTGTTGTTGATGGAACAGAAGGATCAGCCTCACCACTTGCCGAAAGCAGTTCGTCTGTATTCGGGTCATAGGTGTAAGTTGTGGTGTTGCCGACAGAATCGGTAACACTTGTTAAGAGTCCTTTAGTTATGTTTTCTCCGCTTTCATCGTTGTCGTAAACATACAACGTAGTTACATCTGAAGCATCAGTGTGTCCCTTAATATAGTTACCGTTTTGATAATAGGTGAAAGTTTCTGACATTGTGATTTCTTCGCCGTTCTCATCTGTGTAAATTGTGGTTTGCTTTGTAACCTGACCAGCAGAATTATATTCATATTCAATTCTTGTGCCAATATTGTTTGTTGTTGTTGTAACATTATGGTTATCGTCATATGAATATGTTGCAACAGATTCTCTGATTTCAGGTTCTATATCATGGTTTTCTTGGAATTCCTCAGCTCTTTCGATCGAGGTGAATTGTGTAACCTCAGACACATCGTTATTATCATACGAATAGCAGGTCGCCTTACCTTCGTCGTTATAAACCGTTGTTGTTAAGCCACTAGTTTCATCATAAGTATAATGCTCACCATAACTATCCACATAAACGAAAGCATCATCAATAGTGAAGCTATCCGTCTGATAATAATAACGGAAGTAGAAGTACAAGTATTTGCAATCCTCTTCAAGCGGTACATATGCGGCTTTTACTTGTCTCTCTTGGCTAACATTCGTGTCAAAAGGAATGATTACCTCTTTCATATATGAACCATCAGCATCATATAAAGTTGCTCTAATTTCAAATTTTCTGCTGTCGCTTATTCCAGTTGCTGCTTTTGTTGCATATGCAGCTACTTTTCCGCCTATTATCAGCGAATCACCGGCATTAGCATTTACATATACTTGCTGACGGATGTATTTGGCTTTTGATACAGAGCCTGTCATCATGTAAAAATTACGACCTGCATCTGCAACATACTGAACACCATCTACAGATTGTGTACCAGAAGTTGTCCATTTATAAACATCACTGCCAGTGCCTTTTGAAAAATCGCTGTTTTCAACAAGATTGTAACTGCGAGCTCCACCGCTTTTTTCAACCTGAACATTATCAAAACGAACAACACCCTGAGCATCAACAAGTTCAAGGAAAACATGGCAATTGCTTATGTTGCCGTTTGGCAATGTTACTGTATGGGTGAAACGCTCCCAACCGCTTGTTGAGCCAAGCCATCTTGACGAGGCGTTGTACCATGTTCCATCAATGCAATAAACCAAACCGAATGCTACACCATTGTTACCATTCAGTTCAAGAGAATCAGGAATATTGATGTCTACGGAAACCGTATATGTTTGTCCTGCTGTTGGTGTAAAGTCTTGTCCAATCTCAAAGGTACCGGTACTGCTTGTCGATTCAATCTGCATATATCTGATACCGAGTGAACTTAACTCAATATCGTTTATCGTATTCCAACTTCCGGTTGCTGTTTGTAATGCTGACCAATACTCACTTCCGCTTTCGAAGCCATGATTTTTAAGTGCGTTTGTTGAAATAGTCAAAAGTTCTGAAGAGTCTGTGATTTTGTTAAACGAAGTGGTATTTGCATCTGAACCATATATCGCATATTGAGTTTGATAATCTTCGTTTGTTACACTTGTTACTCGTCCGTAGGTATCAAACAAATAAGTGCGTGAGCCGTCGAACTCTGATTTGTTCGAGTCAAAATAGCGATTTACAACTGTGTTACCAGAAGCAATACCGGATTCATTACCTTCAACATACCTGAATGTTGAATAGTTAACTACCTGAGCTTCTTTGTTACGCTGTCCTATAGTTGAAACACGATATCCTCTGTAAGTCTGATAATGATAAGTTAAAGTACAATACGAACTATCATAGGCAGTAACTTTCGTAATATTATATGACGAATAGGTGAACGAAGTTGTTTTACCATCGGGATATGTTATTTTTGTAAGATTTGCAGATGTTGATGTGCTACTGTATGTATAAGTAGTCACACGACCTGCAGGGTCGGTTATTGATATAAGCTGACCTGAAGAATTATACGCCAATGTCGCTGTTCTTCCAACAGGATCAGTTACTGCTGTAATTAAATTACCATTAAAAGTAAATGTCTGTGTGTTGCCGTTTTTGTCAACAAGTTTGTAAAGCTGACCTGAAGAATTAAAATACTTTTTATTATCCTGAGCATCACTTATAATATATCCGGACCCGTTTTTTATCATAGTTTGGGTAGGGTTAAACTCTTCTGTATAAATTTCTCCGTTTTCTTCATAATAATGTGCCGTTCCATCTCCATCGTAGTGCTTGTACATACCAACAGTGCTGTCAAAGGCCACCACTTCTTGAATGTTTAGGTGGTATTTTTTACCTACATACATTCCGCTGTAAACCGTGCTGTATATGCTGTCGGTGTTGTTATTGTGAATATGAGAAATATTGATAGGAAGAAGATTACCGGTCATACTCAAATCACTATGAGCATATGTAACACTACCGTTGTAAGGGTTAGCATACAATGTACCTGAACGACCCATATCAACAGTTTCATAAGACCAATAATCTTCAAGACCAATGTTGTTATTATAAAATACAGTAACAGAAGGATGGAGAGATGCTGTGTCATGGTCGCTGGAATAAAGAACAGCTTGGCTATCTGCGGTTTCATCGCTGTTTGTAATCATCAGACCGTTATTAGTACGTCCCTCGTACCAATTTTTAACAGCCTTTGTAATGTTGAAAGTGTAAAGCTGTCCATCAACATTTGATGTTTTGAACGATACATAATCTAAATTTTTAATGGAAATATCATCATGAGCAGCATTTTTATCGGTAGAAACCGGCTGATTATTCCAAGTTATTGAACTTTCTGACCATGAATCCAATCCGGTTAAATCGAAAGCGAAAAGTTTCATACTGCTGCTACCCTGGTTTACATCATGTTGAGTAAAGGTTAAATTTGCATCGGTAACTACACTTCCTTCCGGCAATTTGGGAAGTGTGAATTTTATATATGTTCGCCTGACATTAAGAGTTCCGTTACCGGCATATAAATACTTATACGAATCAAAATTCATAATAGGTGTGTTTTTATTTGCCGTTGCATCATAGAATGTAGAAGCATTGGTTGAAAATGTGGGGTCAATAACAACAGGAAACTTTCGATTCTTGTCATTAATCCACTCTGCATTTGCTGTAACAGTAAGAATATTTCCATTCAAACTCATTGTAACATCAAAGCTGGTTTCTTCGTTTGCATCATACATATAGGGTGTTTCAATAGTAAACAAAGCCTCGTCATCGTCTTTGTTCTCATAGAGCTTTATTGAGCCATTGTCTTGTGCAACAGGGATAAGTCCGTCCAAATCAAGCTCGAACTGATAAACATATGAATCCTGAACTTCATTAACAATGATATTTTCCTTAACTTTGCTTGGAGTGATAACATATTGCAAATCTGCACCATTCAAGACATTATTATAATTTACTGCAGAAACTTTTTTATCAAGTTTCATCTTCTCCTTGTTAGCTGATTCAACAGCAAAATTATCTGAAGCAGAAGTTTCAGTAATGGGTGATATACTTGCTGTTTCCATGTTTTCAAAGCTGTTGTTAATTACTGCTTTAGTAGAAGTAACTTTACTTGAGGCGGTTGTAGATGACTGACTCATTGTTGCCGTATTATCGGATGTTTTAATTCTCATTCCGACAGTATAACCGTCTTTGCCTATAGTCAGCATTTGATTGTCAGCAAAATCCTGCGGAATTCTGATATCAAGAGATGATGCGGCAGGTGTATAAGTAGCTTTACCAGAAGCACTCTTTCTTTTACTATTAAGTGTAAGAGTGTTATCAATATCCTGCCACGAGCCTGTTGAATCCATATAATGAATAGGCTCGGAATAGATAGCAGCCGTATATGTGCCATCTTTGTGACGATAATGCTTGGTGTTTTCAGTGCGTAATTCCTCGACCTCACCCATTATTGGCGTTACAATTTTACTGTCCGAAATTTCTTCTGTCGAGTCGTTAGTAGAAACGGCAGTATCAATTTCTGCTACTTCTAAATCATTGTTTTGAGAAGGCAAGGTGACACCTTCTGCCGCACTCATCGCCGCATTGTTGCCAATGAGTGGGGTTGCACCAATAGCTACTGTTCCCGGTGCGATTATTTGAACACACAGAACAACAACTAAAATGGCAGATAAGATTTTTGTGAGTTTTCGCATGATGTTTCCTCTCTTTCTTTTATTTATTAGATGCTTATAATTTTGCATCCTATATACATATGAAGAAAATTACAAAATGTTACGCAAAAATTTTTCTCCTTGTAGCACAAATAGTGTTTAATGCTTTGTCTGTTTTGACAATGAAAATGATTAAAATTCATTTGTGACAAAACCTGAAAAATGCAGTAACAATTTATGACTTTTGCGTAACTATGTTATAAAAATAAATACTTTCTCAAATTTAAACTAAATATTTAAAAAGAAATTGTCAATATATTTTACAAAACTGCGGTTTTAGGTTGCAAAAATGCTTGTTTTTATGCGAACTAACAATATAAAATAGTTTTCAAAAATCAAAATATATTTTTCTAGACGGATCAATATAAGCAGTATCATCGTTGACTTATAATGTAACTTCGATGTTAAGCGGGATAACCCCACAACAGATTTATGTCTGTTGCAGGGATTATCTTTCCTCTCTGCCATGTTTAATGTTTTTCTTTCTGTTCGGAGTTGATTTGTACTGTGACAGCTTTTGTGATACCGAACGGGAATCATTCTTCTCTCCGAGGAAATAATTGACATCACGAATGCTGTAGTTAAATCTTGAAGTAACAAGCTCTTTTCCGTTACTACGAATTATCTGACTGCTTTGTACTTCTTTATCATAGCGAAGTTTTAACTGTTCCTCACGAAGCTCGGCAGGGTCAAAGTCGGTTGCACTTTCTTTCATTTCTTTGTACTCTGCAACTGCCTTTTCGATTTCTTCAGAATATTTCTGTTCTTGCTTTGAAATAACATCCAGTTTCTTTTCCAAAGTAGCAACATAAGACTTTACATTCTCAATAGTGTAAGTTTCGGTGCAATAAAGGTTATTTAATATAATTTTCTTTTCATTTTGCAGTTCTTCAAGCTCTTCCGTAAGTTCGGATATTCTCTTTGCAAATTCACAGTGCTTTAAAATCATAATTACGGGTATTGATTGCTTTTCTTTAATCAAGGCTTTTCGCTCGGTTGACTTTTTCTTGATTTCGTCAACAATATCTTTGTAGCTTTCAAGTTCGGGTGTTATGCTTCTTAATGTTCGTATTATCTCGTTATGCTCAACAAATCCCGAAAGAATCTTGTAGCGTAAATCAATAAGATTCATTCGTATGCTTTCCAATACTTCTGCAACAGCGGGAAGTGTGTTTGCAACAGCTTTCTTTAATTTTGCAAACTCGGATTTGAGAGTTCTCAATAATCGGTTGTCAGCCTTTATCTGTCTGTTAAGTTCGCACCTTTCGGAAATTATGCCCTTTTCTTCAAGCCTTCTCGCAATTACTCCTTCGTGAACAGTAGGCTGTTCATCAAGACCTCTTTCGGAATGACTGCGGGAATCAATATGGTTTTCGGGTTCAAGATATTTGTTTACTTCATCTGCCCACGCTTTACGCCATAATATAAGCTGCTCATCGCTGTTCCATCGCTCGGAAATGGGATTCTGTCTGCCGTACCTTGTGCTTTTGGGATATTTTGATGCTCTTTCATAACCTTCCGCTTGTGACGGCGGAAGGTATTTCTTTTTGCCGTTTACCATATACGGATACTGTTTCTCCCAACCTTCAAAAACGGCTTTTGTATATTCGGATGAAGTGAATCCTTTTTCTTCTCCGTTTCGTATGCAGAGATATTCTTTTTCTGTTTTGTGCTGCCACGTTCCGTTTGCGTTAAGCGGTCTGACTGTCAGCATAATATGTGCGTGGGGATTGTGTCCGTCTGTGTTGTGGATTGCAACATCGGCACACATTCCGTCTGCAACAAAATTCTGCCGGATAAATTCAGTAAGTATCTTTTGCCAACCGTTTTTATCAAGCTCACCGGGAAGGGCAACAACAAATTCACGGGCAAGTCGGCTGTCTTTTGTTTTTTCGGTTTCTTCTACTGCGTTCCAAAGAACAGCTCTGTCAAGCCATTCTCTCGGTGCATATTCGGGAAGAAACACCTGTTGCCATACTAAACCTTGTTTTCGTGTGTAATCGTGATATATGCCGTCATAATCATTGAGTATCTGAGAACAGCTCATATATGCCGAAGCAGCAACAGCACTTCGTCCCGTACCTCTGCTTATTACCTTTGCTTCAAGGTGATAAATTGCCGGTATCACATCCTTTTTTAAATTAAAGATTTTGTCATATAGAGTTTACATTTAATCAATAGTTATATATAATTAAATAAATAATTGATGAGGTGGACTTTGTAATGGAATGTTTAAAAGATGTTTGTGAAATAATTAGTGGATTTTCAGCTGTTATCGCAATTGTTATATCTATTTTACTTTATAAACATGGTGTTAATAGGGAAAGAAAAATAGATACATTGAGAAAACTTTCAGAAATCAGAAAAAACTATTTCAACACAAAAATTTTAGATAAGAAGGAAAAACTACAATATTTAAATGAGTTAGAATTCTTTGCTACGGGAATTAATGAAAAAATTTATGACATAAGGATTGTCAATAAAATGAGTGGTGGCAGGTTAATAAGTCAATACGATAATTGGGCATCTGATTTTATTGAGGATAGAAAAGAGAACTACGGAAATGAAAAAACTTATTCGGAATACCAAAAAATGATACATAATTTAAAAGAGCTCCGAAAATAAAATCAACACAAACCGAAGTTTTCGCCTCGCAGAGCGCACGACCACCGCTTGCCGTTCGGCAAGTGGTGAGTAAGTGCGCCCTTCGGGATAAAAAAGAATGAGCGTCCCGGTTTCCCGAAATGCTCTGATGGTTATGTTTGTTTTGAAAGGTTGAAAAGATAGCTCTCCAACTCATCAAGGCTCATTGAAGCTGACTGAGGAAACGCTTTCTCAAGAATCGCACCTTCTTGAATAAGCCTTCGTGTTCTTGCCTTGTGTTCCTTTACTCTGTCTCTTGCCTGAGCCTCTTCAAGTCTGTGCTTTGCCTGCAACAGTTTTTTCTCGTTTTCGTTCATTTCGTACTCCTTAATACTAAAAATTTGATTGTTTGGTATCAACTGTATCAGTTTTGATATCGGAAAAGTATAAAAGCAGTACCGCTTTATGTTTCTCTCCTTAACAACAGAGAAAACAGCAGCGGATACTGCTTGTTTTGGTATCATAATAATTTTTTCGGTATCATTTCAAGTTGTATCGGTATCAAAAGCTGTCGGCAAAATCCAATGCCGCATCGCTTACCGAGGATTCGGATTTTTCTTCGTGTTCCGCTTTTGCTTGGGGTTGCTGTAATAACTGAATAAGACTGCCGAGTGATGCTGAAGAAGAATTTTTGCATAATCCCGTTTCTATCGTTTGCAGTATCCTGTTCAAAAAAGCATCTTCTTTTTCACGTGTTTCGAGATATGGGTCTTCCGCTGTTTTGCGTTCTCGCTCAAAATATTCGCACAACGCACAGATAACAGCTTTGCTGTATGATTTGTATTTCTTTCTGTCCATACTTTGCAGATACTCCCAAGCCTTTCTGTCTGCCTCGTTTTTGAGGTTAAACCGAATATTGGTACTTACAGTTTTCTTCATAAGGTATCACCGCTTCTGCGAAGTTTTTTCAGAGATAACTGTTCATATCCTTTTGCGGTTGCACAGATGTCATCATTGATTATTACTCGGTTTTTATCGTAATCGGTAAAGTTCTTGATTATGCACCCGCCGCCACCGACAACAAATAGCCTCATAAGTTCGGGATCGTATTCGTGTTCACGGAGTATTCTGAAAATACCCTGTGCATATTCTTCGGCTGTACTTCGGATTGCAGACAAATATTTTTCGGAAATGTCTGCCGTTCCGGTTCTCAACACTCTTTCAATAACTGCATCATCCAATCTGACACCGAATTGCCTCATAATGTTTTCTCTGATTGCAAGAGAGCATTGATTTGTTCCGTATTTCTCTGTGAAACACTTTTTCTCTGTCGGCTGACACTCATTGATATACATAACGTTCATTGTGCCGTTGCCTATATCCGCAAGCATATTTGTTCCTTTGAAGCAATGGAGCTTGTCGGAAACAGCAGCAAAGCCTTGAGGGAATATGTCCGCACCTGCAAAATCAATGTGGTAGTCAACATTGCGAAAACTGAAATCCGCAAATTTGTTTTGAAGAAGATATTTCTTGAACGCTTCTTTTTGCTCTCCGACCCAAGTCAGAGGTAAACCTGCCGCAATGTGAACCGTTGCAACGGTTTTGTTCCGAACAATCAGTTCTCTTGCAATAGCGGCAAGTGTCAGAACATAATAGTCTTCATCAGCCATCTTGTCGGACTTGAACTCCTTGTGTTCTTCACCGATGATATAGTATTTGCCGTCATAGATTAACAGATTGTTTTTGAAGGTCGGCTCTTTGTCATAAACCGCAACTCCCGTTTTGAAACAACTGTGTGCCGTTTTGATGTTTCCGTATCCGTGGTCAATTCCTATTACTGTAATTTCATTTGTTGATAAATTCATAATTTAAATTTCCTTCCTTAATTAAAATTTTGACATAAAAAAGCGAGCCGAGATCGTGTCGGCTCGCTGAAATAAAATTTATTCGTTATTTGATTTTTCTTTGTTTCTTCTGGCTTCATTTCGTATCCGCTGTCCTTTGAGATGTCCTTCATATCGGCACTCGTCGCAGCAGTACTTTGCATCAGACCTTGTTGCGGTAAATGTTTTACCGCAGTTTCCACAAGGAATTTCACGACTTCGTTCTTTTGCGGCTTCCTGTCGGTAATATGTTGCTCTGCAATTCGGATTGCAAAACAACGCATATGAGCGTGTGGTTTCAAAGGTTTCTCCGCAGCATCTACAAGTTATTTCAAAAAGCTGTCCCTTAACACGGGTTCCTTCTTTGAGTTGCTTGTATCTTTCACGGTTTTTAATACGATGTCTGCGTAGTGTTTCCTGCCGCTTTAATTCTTCGGGTGTAAGTTCGGGTTCAGGTAACTCAAAATGTCCGATGAAATTCAGATAAATCTCAACTTCCTGAGTTCGTTCTCCGTCAACTCTTTCGGGTGCGTGAACAATGATTTTGTCAATAAACTCGTTTATCATCATTGTTGTAAGTTCGGAAAAGTTTGTGTATTTTTTCGCCAATGCAATAAACTTCTCGGCTCTGTCGGTATCTTCATTGAAAGAGGAAAGCAGTTTATCCGCTTCATCAACAGAGACTTGGAGAGATTTCTGCTCGGCTTCATATTCTGCCATCAGGCTGTCAAAGCGTTCTTCCGATATTTTACCCGTTGCAAAAGATTCATAAAGTTTTTTGATAATATTATCAAGTTCTGCAATTCGCTTGCGTTCCTTGTTCAGTTTTCTTTTGATTTCCTTTGCCGCTTCTACCTGACGAAGCTGAGAAGCATTTCGTACCTTTTCAATAAATTCATCCTGATTACTGATTGCAAGCGTGCTTACGGTTCGTATGGTGTCGAGAATAAGGGTACGTAAGTTTTTGGTAGTTATATAGTGTCCCGTACAGGCTTTGTATCTCTTTTGTCGGGAAAGTGTATATGTTGAACAATCAAAGAAATCTGAAGGGTAGAAGTTGTTTTCTTTACCGCCTCGAGAACGGTGGTTATACATCTTTTCACCGCAATCGGCACAGAACACAAGTCCCGTAAGAGGGTTTGCTTCTCCGAAGGTATCAATGCGTCTCGGCGTTTTTCTTAACTTCTGTGCAAGCTCCCAAGTTTCTTTATCAACAATGGCTTCGTGTGTGTTTTCAAATATCAGCCAGTTTTCTTCCGGGTTTTTAACGGTGTGTTTATCCTTGTATGAAAGCTTATGATAACGGAAATTTACCGTGTGTCCCATATATTCGGGCTTTGAAAGTATCTGACCGACAATAAAGCCGCTCCAGTTATATGGGTTCGGAAATTCCTCTTTGCTTTTCCATAAACCGATTTTTCTCTTGGCAAAATACACGGCAGGAGTTTCAATCTTATCTTCAAACAGAATACGGGCGATTTCATAAGGTCCGAACCCGTCAATGGTTAATCTGAAAATTCTGCGGACAACTTCCGCCGCTTCTTCGTCAATCAGCCAATGATATTTATCGTTCGGGTCTTTCTTGTATCCGTATATTGCACTGTTTGATGTCGGTTTACCCGATTCACCCTTGACCTTTATAGCTGCCCGTTGTTTTTTACTCAAATCCCTCAGATACCATTCATTCATAATATTGAGGAACGGGGCGAATTCATTGCTGTTAAGGTCATCGCTGTCAACATTGTTTGCAACTGCGACAAAGTGAACTCCGTACTGTCTGAACATAACTTCGGTGTAAAAACCTGTTTGCAGATAATCTCTGCCTATTCGTGACATATCCTTAACGATAATGTGAGCAACCTTTCCTGCTTCAACATCGGCAATCAGCCTTTTCCAAGCAGGTCGCTCAAAGTTACCGCCCGAATATCCGTCATCCGTATAGTGGATGCAATTATCGTACCCTTGCTGCTCTGCATAGCCTTCGAGGTACTTTTTTTGATTCACAATCGAGTTGCTGTCACCGGTCAACTCGTCATCACGGGAAAGTCTTTCGTATAACGCCGTGATTTTTCCTTCAGTCTGTTTCAATGCCATCATCAGGCACTCCTTTCAGACTGTCGGCTCATTTGCGGTAATTCCATTATACCACACTTTTCGCCGTTTTCCAGTACTTCATTGCGAACAATTCGTAAAATTTTATCTTCCATAGTTTCGTTACCCGTATCGTTATACACAACCTTCACTTTAAATGTTGTTGCACCGATACGGCGGGTTATATATGAATAATTATTGTCTGCTTTGGTTTTATCCAAATTAAATTTACCTCCTATTGCGATTTTTATTGATATAGAGTATAATGCGGTTAGTTCCGTTTGCTGTAATCTGTTGTCAGATATATCAGCGAATATTATTCAGATGTCTTATTTAAAAGAATTCAGCCTCCGAAAAGCAAAGCTAATCAAAGGCTGATTCGTTGTAGTGTCTTAATTTATTGTGTCTTACGATTGATTGATACAATGGCATCACTTCTCCTTTCTTTGGTATTGAGAGTAATATACAAAACGGCAAAACATATTACCCCCTCACTTATAGGAGAAAATCGGTATACTTTACGGAACTGTTTTCGTGAATTTACTTTGAATTTTATTTTAACTTTCTGTTAAGGAGGCGACAAGCGATGATTTCGGAAGATTACGAATATGACGAAAGCCGTATAACCGAAGATGAATCCGGTGATTCAGACGAACAGATACGCCGAAGGCTTGTCGAAGAACAGACCTTAGTGGAAGAACTTGAAGCGGATGCGGAAGAAAATCCGTTTGAAGAAGACGAAGAAGAAAGCGAAGAATCCGAACGAAAGAAGCTGAAACGGGAAATACAGGCAGAAGCACTTGCGCGACTTGAATCGGCTGCGAGAACGGTCAGCGATTTTGAAAATGTTATCGCTTGGTGGGACAGACTTGATGCTAACCGTGAACGCAGAGAACGGTATCACGAATTAAGCAGAAGCGGTGATGACATACCTTTTGATTACGGTGCTTCGATAAACGAACTCTTCTTTCCCGATACATTGAACAATGTTTTGGAAAAGCAGCTTCGCAAGGGTGATTTTATTGACGATATATTTTACTGCCCGTATGACATACATGAGCTTGTAACGGAAGAATACTTATCTAAAATATTTTACGGCTTGAAAGAAGAACAGAAAGAATTGCTGTTCCTGTGTGCGGTAAGGTTATTCAGTTCGGTAAGAATTGCCGCAATAAGGGGACAAACAGACAGAAACATACGCAAAGTCCGTGCGACAATGCTCCGAAAGATAAGGAAAGAAATGTATGCGGCACTTCTGAAAAAAGAGAACAAAAAGAAAGACCGTCTGACATTGCTCGAAAAACAGTTTATGGCAGACTATGTAAAAGAATTGGAGAAATGATTATGAAGAAGCTGATAGAAAACGCAAGTTCCGTTTGGGTGAAATACAGCGAATATGAATGGAAGAAAGCAGAAAACGGAAAACTGTATCTGACTCCGACCAAAACGGCAAAGCCTTCGATTTACGACCCGCTAAAGGAATACCGTCAGTTTGTTCTTGAAGCGATAAACATAGGTCGGATGGGTATGAGTAAGAAACCCGATGAAGAGATACAGAAAGCGATTAAAGAGTTTGCAACAAAATACGGTTTGTTCGGACTTATGACTGCATTGCCTACGACACCTGACTTTATGGAATACAATGCAGTATATTTACCGAAAAACCAATTTATAAAAGAAGAAACAATGTCAACCGAGGATTATCTTGCGATATTCTTTCCGTTTAATGAATTGGATATTATCAAGCGTGGAATTGAATCAATATGGAATATTGCGAATGACCGTGAAATGATGGCATTGGCTATGACTATGACAGACAAGCCTATGGCGGTCAGTATGAGTTTTCAGAGGGAATATGCTGAGCCTTACGAATGGATGAAACAGCAGTTTACAAGCTGGGCATTTACCTATGTCACGAGTATGCTTTATTACGAGGATTATGACAGCCTGAATCAAGAAACACGATTGATAATGCAGCAGAGCATTTCAGCATTTGGCGGTAATCCTCCGAAATACCGCATTGCTTTACTTGATAAGCCTACCGTTATATGGGATTTTCATTCGCTTTTGCTTGTAACACAGTTGATGTTCAGTTTTATGCTGACAGATACGAAAAAACCGATACGCTTATGCAAACATTGTACAAAGGCTTTTGTTGCCAACAGAGCAGATGCCGTGTTCTGTTCACCGCAATGCAAAAACAAATTCAATGTTTACAAGAGCAGGGCAAAGAACGGTGAGAATGAATAACAACTGATTGGGGCATAAAAAGACGCCGTACCATAACTTCATCAACCTATATCGCTAACATTAATCCTTTGCGTTAGAATGATAATATAACAAATAACAAACCGCATCGTAGCATAACAGCTATGGTGCGGTTTGTTGCGTGTTATTGCACGAAAAATAAGCATTTTTGTCGAAAAAAGGAGCGTTTTTGTAGAGTGGGTTGAAAATAATATTTTAATTAAAGTATGATTTTTATATAAATCTTAGAATAATAAGATGTATTTAAAAAGTTGCAGAGGAGAATACGAATATGATCAATACGGTGACTATCAATAATATGGACGAGATCTTTAGTTTATTAAAAGATTATAATTACATTCCTTCTTTGGATAGATACAGATCACCATATCTATACAGAGGCTTATCTAATGATGACTATAGTTTAGAGACTAGTTTGCAAAGAAACAGTAAAAACAAGCAATCATTTATTGAAAAAAACATTTTAAGAAATTTTGCAAAATATGTTGAAATATGCGATGTTCCTTTAGAAAAATCCATATGGAGACAAATGATTCTTGGGCAACACCATGGCCTTCCAACAAGACTTTTAGATTGGAGTTATTCTCCGTTAATAGGATTAAATTTTGCAGTATCCGAGGATTCGCCAAAAGAATTAGATAAACATGATTGTATTTTATGGAAAATTAATATTGAGGAAATAAATAGACTATTACCAGATAAATATAGAAAAATTTTACAAGACGAAAATGCAATAATGTTTACCGTTGAAATGTTAGAAAAACATATAAATACGCTTGATGAGTTTGACGGGGATATTGCAAAAAGTGCAATACTACTACTGGAACCACCGTCACTTGACCAAAGAATAGTTAACCAATACTCATATTTTTCTGTTATACCGTTAGAAATGCAAAATATAGAAAAATTTCTTAATGATAACACTAATGACACATACAAATATATTATTTCAAAAGATTTACGTTGGGAAATTAGAGATTTTTTAGATCAACAAAACATTAGTGAAAGAACTATGTTTCCTGGCTTAGATGGTTTATCAAAATGGCTTAAGCGTTATTATTACGTTAAATAGGAAATGAGGTGAACAAGAAATGAAGCCGAGGGTATTTATCAGTTCTACATATTATGATTTAAAATATGTGCGTGAAAGTTTATTAAATTTTATAGAAAAAAAGTATGAATTTGAAGCTGTTTTATTCGAGCGTGGCAACATACCATATAGTTTTAACGGACCAATAGGAAGTTCATGTTATAACGAAGTAGAGCGTTGTAATATGATGATTCTAATTGTTGGTGGAAGAAATGGTACAGTGGATGGAAATTCAGAGGATTTTGAAAAGCACAAAACTTTTACACAGAACGAATACAGGGCCGCTATAAAAAAGAATATTCCGATTTTCATTTTTATAGACAAAAATGTCTACATAGAATATAAAATATACAACAATTTGAAAATTAAAGATGATTATAGCCCTGTACATGTAGACAACATAAATATATTTGAATTTATTGATGAACTTATGGGATATCCAATTAGAACTTTTGAAAAAATAGAAGAAATTGAAGAATACTTGATAGAACAGTGGACTGGATGGTTTCACATTTATCTTGAAAGTTTAGAAAACGAAAAATATAAGGATTTAAATGCTGAAATAAACTTTACACTTGAAAAACTAAAGAACAGTATTGATGCTATGGCAAATAGTGTGCTTACTGACGAACAAAAAGTTATGGTTAAAGAACAAGAAAAAGTAATAAGTTTAAAAAACTATGCACAAAAAATTAGTGAATGCATATTATTTGTTGATAATTATCCTTCAACTGACGAAGCATATGATTTTTGTAACAAATTTATAACAAC
>JAZSCL010000267.1:0-29561 GCA_045602905.1 Acutalibacteraceae bacterium | reverse complement strand
GTAAGAGCGGTTGAAGGCATATTGTCAAGGTCGGCTGCACCGCTGAAAATGGCTTTTGCGGCTGCCTGTGCCTTTGCTGCTTCTTCTTCGCCGTGAACAAGCTTTGTGAGCTCAAAAGCAAGGATTTCCTTTGCCTGATTGAGCTGACTGCCTTCCCAGCTGTCCATTGCATCGATTTCTTCAAGAGGAAGGAAGGTGAGCATACGGATGCACTTGAGAACATCGTCGTCGCCGACGTTTCTCCAGTACTGATAGAATTCATAGGGTGAAGTCTTTTCGGGATCAAGCCATACTGCACCCGAAGCGGTTTTGCCCATCTTCTTACCCTCGGAGTTGAGGAGAAGTGTAATTGTCATTGCATAGGCATCCTTGCCAAGCTTTTTGCGGATAAGCTCTGTGCCGCCGAGCATATTTGACCACTGGTCATCGCCGCCGAACTGCATATTACAGCCGTATTCCTTGTAGAGATGATAGAAGTCATAGCTCTGCATAATCATATAGTTGAATTCAAGGAAGCTGAGGCCCTTTTCCATTCTCTGCTTGTAGCATTCCGCACGGAGCATATTGTTAACCGAGAAGCAAGCACCTACTTCACGGAGAACATCAACATAGTTGAGGTCAAGAAGCCAGTCTGCATTGTTGATGAGCATAGCCCTGCCGTCGCTGAAATCGATAAAACGGCTCATCTGCTTTTTGAAGCAGTCAACATTATGCTGAATTGTTTCCTTTGTGAGCACCTGACGAAGATCGCTTCTGCCTGAGGGGTCTCCGATCATGCCTGTACCGCCGCCGAGAAGAGCAATGGGCTTATTGCCTGCCATCTGAAGTCTCTTCATAAGGCAAAGAGCCATGAAGTGACCGACATGAAGGCTGTCTGCCGTGGGGTCAAAGCCGATATAGAAAACTGCCTTGCCGTTGTTGATAAGCTCTCTTATTTCTTTTTCATCTGTTACCTGTGCAATAAGTCCTCTTGCAACAAGTTCTTCATAAATCTGCATTATTAAAACATCCTTTCGGTATTATTTACATTATTAAACTATAAAAATATACATTATTATACAACGATTTGTCAAGCTTTATATGTAAGCTGTGCACTGAGCCACGTGAAAGCCAGCATAAGTGAAATGAGTGCGGCTGTAACCGTGGAATTCATAAAAGCAAATGCCATGCTTGCAACGGCAAAAGTTATTATAACGAGAATCTTGAAAATCTTTTTCAGCTTTTCGCAATCCCTGAACAGAATAACAACTGCCATAACAAATAAAACACACGTCAGAATAGCCGTTATGAACGGAAGAAAATTTGCGTAACCATAGGGCGTCAGACTGAAATAACTGAATAATTCTTCTTTTATTTCTCCGTTATCAAGGCCGAATTCAAGCTTGGCACCACAAGGCAAAGCTTCAAAACAAAGCGCTGCCAAAGTAAAAAGCCACACAATTATGTTTTTCTTTTTCATAACAGACTCCTAACCGCCTTAAGCCATTCTTCCGCAATTATCATATGACCTGCTATGCTGGGATGAGTGCCGTCCCATACAAAATATTCGATTCTGGATTTTTCGGCTTGTTCCTTAATCTTATCGTAAAGAGGAACAAAGATGCAGCCGAAATCCTCGGCAATTCTCTTTGTTGCAGCTCTGATTCTTATATTTGCCGCCTCACGGTATGCAACCGATTATCACCTTAAAGAATTGAGAATTTCGTAAGATTTTTTAACATCGGCTTCAAAATCAATAACCTCCGCTTCAACAGAGCAATATTCTACTCCGATTGCCTTAAGAGATTCAACAAACAATTCCTGACTGAATTTGTCTGACGATGCGGGATAAATTCTTTTTCTGCCGAGAGAAGAGTCCGGGTCAGGATTTGAGGTGTGTGCATGAACAATCCAATCTCTATATTCAAGCAGACTTTCCATGCTCTCATTCTGAACATACATATGAGCAACGTCTGCAAGAACTTTAACATATGGAGAATTTATCTTTTTTGCTATTTCAACACCGTCTGCCACAGTGTTGATTGCGTTGCATTCTTCGGGTCTGAGAGGCTCGATTGCGATTGTTATGTTATATTTTTCAGCAAGAGGAAGAACATCGTTTCTGAGAAAGTCGATAATCTGTGCTCTGCCTTCTTCGAGGCTCATGCCGTCGGGAATTCTTCTTGCTCCCGACGAGCCGAAAACAAGATACTTTAACCCGAGATAAGATGCGTTTTCAAAAAGCTTTTCAAGATAAGCCTTGACCTCGGCTTCGTTCTTTTCTTCGCCGACAATACGCAGACCTATAAAGCAGTTTGCGGCAACCATCGGCAGACCGGTTGCCTTCATTTCGTCAAGATAAGCCTTGTCTTTTTTTGCAATTTCCTGACAGTGACCTTCCGCATAATCATATCCGACAGATTTTATATATTTTATTTTCTCAATATCTGTTCCGACACATATTCCGAATTTCATTGCGATTCCTCCTTTGCGTTTCTGAGCATTTCTTTTGCGGTTTCAAGCTGAAGGGCGGTTATGTTTCCGCCTGCGGTTATTCTTGCAACCTCCTCTGCCCTTGCATCAAAATCAAGAGTCGTGATTTCGGTAAAAGTTTTATCGCCATCAACGGATTTCATAATTTTCATGTGTCTGTCTGCCTGTGCGGCTATTCTTGCAAGATGAGTAACGCAGATAACCTGCCTGCCCTTTGATACTTCGGAAAGCTTAAGAGCGATTTTCTCTGCCGCCGAGCCGCTGACTCCCGTATCTATTTCATCAAAAATAAGAGTCTGTATGTTATCCTTATCGGAAAGAACATTCTTGATTGCAAGCATAATTCTCGATAATTCGCCGCCCGATGCGATTTTTGCAATGGGTCTCGGCTCCTGACCGGGATTTGCGCTGATAAGGAACTCTATAGCATCCGCGCCCTTTGAAGTGAGCGCCGTTGCCTTTCGGTCAACAACAAAAGTAACCTTGGGCATATCAAGAAATTCAAGCTCGGATTTAACCGCTTTCTCAAACTTCTTTGCGGCAGTCATACGACTGTCTGTCAGCTTTGCGGAAAGAATTTTTATTTCGTCGGAAAGAGCATAGAGCTTTTCTTCAAGCTCTGTTATTCTTTCGTCGGAAACCTCAATTTCGTTTCTCTCAACAACCGCTTTTTCAAGAGTTTCAAGAATATCAGATTCCGTTACACCGTATTTCATTGAAAGACGATAAAGGAAATCAAGCCTTTCGTTTATTTCGGTAAGTCTTGCGGGGTCATAGTCAAAGCTGTCAACAAGTGCTCTGACCTCCGCTGAAAACTCCGATAATTCATAGGATATTGCTCTTATGCCCTTTGCACTGTTTTGTGCGTTATCAAAATATTTTGCGGCACTTTCAAGCTCACGGGCACAATCCTCAACTCCCGCAAGAATGCCGTTATCGTCACTCAATGCGGCATATGCCTTTTCAAGTGCTTTGATAACTCTGCCACTGTTTTGCAATAATTCTTTCTCTTTGGAAAGTTCATCACGCTCGCCCTCACGGACATTTGCGTTTGTTATTTCATCTATCTGAAAATTAAGATAATCGAGTCTTGCCGCCTTTTCATCCCTTGTATCATACAGCTTTTCAAGCTCTTTCTTGACCGATACAAGATTAGTGAAAACGGTTTTATATTCGTTTCTCAAAGCCTCATTTTCTGCAAGGCTGTCAATAAAACCGCAATGCTTATCGGGAGAAAGCAATGCCTGACTGTCATGCTGACCGTGGATATTGATTAACCCTGCACCTATTTCTTTGAGTGCACTCACAGTTGACGGACAGCCGTTTATGCGGCACACATTACGTCCCGACGAATTGAGCGAACGGCTGAGAACGAGAGTTTTATCCGGCATTTTTTCAATGCCCATTTCATCGAGAAGATTCTCGGTTTCGGCATTGATATCAGCAAATGTTGCATAAACCTTCGCATTCTCCGCACCGCTTCTTATGAGCTCTCTGGAAGTGCGTTCACCGAGAACGGCATTGATTGAATCGATTACAATAGACTTACCCGCACCCGTTTCACCCGTCATGACATTAAGTCCCGAATCAAACTCAATTTCCGCATTTTCGATTACGGCAATATTTTCGATTTTTAAACCGATTAACATATAAAATCACCTTAAGAGTTCTGCAATAGCTTCCTTCATCTGACCTGCATTTTCTGGTGTTCTGCACAGTGCAAAAATAGTGTCATCGCCTGCAAGAGTGCCTACCAGACCCTCCCAGTGCATCGAATCAAGAGCGGCACAAGCTGCCTGAGCCATACCTGTGTAGCATTTGATAACAAGCGTATTCCCTGCATAATCGGCAGAGATAACGGAATGGCTGAAAATGCTTCTGTACTTGCCGAGAAGCTCACCCGAATCTCCGTTATCAACAGCATAACGGCTTCTTCCAAGCTCGTCAACCTTTTTAACAAGTCTTAAATCCTTGATATCTCGTGAAATTGTTGCCTGGGTTGTGTCAAATCCTTCTTCTTTGAGCATTTCAAGAAGGTCTGTCTGAGTTGAGAGGCAGTTTTCCTCAATGAGTCTGATTATTGCTTCATGTCTTCTCTTTTTCACGTTCATCTACTCCTTTTATCTTCTTTGGGCAAGCTTTTTATATAAGATGTCGATAAAATTATCCGACTTTATTCTGATGAAATTTGCCGTGAATTCAGCTCTTGATATTTCGGCATAACAATCGGGTTCGATTATCACGGGTTCAATACCGTCATTTGAAATGCAGAGATTTCTTTCTTCTGCCGAAGATACGGTTATAACCGCATCAGGGCGGAACATCAGCGAACGGTCAACAAGCGAATGGGGACATATCGGCGTAAGCATTATGCTTTCAAGCTCGGGGTCAACTATCGGTCCGCCTGCGGAAAGAGAATATGCCGTTGAACCCGTCGGAGTTGAAACAACAATTCCGTCGCAGAGGTAGCTGTTGAAATTCTTTCCGTTCAGAGCAACATCAATAGCCGTCATTCTCTGCTTTTCTTCGTTGGTAACAAGGCAATCGTTAACGCAGTAGTCGGTGCTGATAACCTCGCCGTTTTTGATTATCTTGGATTTGAGCAAAAGCCGCTTATCAAGAGTATAATCTCCGTCAATGAGTCTTGGAAGCAGATTAAGCTCATTATCCTCAAGACCCGCCATGAATGCAAGTCTGCCTGCGTTGACTCCGAGAATGGGTTTCTGCTCCATTACGGCAAGCTTTGCGGCATGAATTATGGAACCGTCTCCGCCCACGGCAATAACGGCATCGCAGCCCGAAACAGCCTCATCAACGGGCAGAAACTCCGCACCAGTCATTTCAAAATCGTTTTTATGTTCAAGCGAAAAACAAAATTCCGCACCCAGTTTTTTCAGGCTTTCACAGATTCTTGCCGTTACTCCGAATGCTTCGGAGCGTGTCAGATTAGGCACAAGAGCAATTCTCATTTTACCAATCCTCATTTATCCAGATTTTTATGTGAAAGCTCAACAAGCTCATGCACAGAGCCTTCCCAGAGCATTTCACCCTCATCACTTTTTTCAATATACATCAGGTATTCGATGTTTCCTTCCGGTCCTTTTATAGGCGAAAAATCAACAGCGATTACTCTGAATCCGTTTTCCGAAGCAAATGTTGTTATGTTTTCAACAACACTTTCGTGTACGCTTTTATCACGCACAACACCCTTTTTCCCTATGTTTTCCTTACCTGCTTCAAACTGAGGCTTGATAAGACAAACCGCCCGACCTCCGTTTTTCAGCAGAGTGTGCATAACAGGAAGAATAAGCTTAAGAGATATAAACGATACATCAACGGAAGCAAAATCAACCTCATCGGGCACTTGCTCTCTCGTTACATATCTGAAATTCGTTCTTTCAAGATTTACAACTCGTTCATCGCAGCGCAGTTTCCATGCAAGCTGACCGTAACCAACATCAATGGAATAAACCTTCTTTGCTCCGTTTATGAGCATACAGTCGGTAAAACCGCCCGTTGAAGCACCGATATCCATACAGATGCAGTCACTAAGCTCAAGGCCGAAGCTCTTAACCGCTTTATCAAGCTTCAGACCGCCACGGCTGACAAACGGATTCACTGCACCTCTGACCTCAATAACATCGGTTTCTTTGACATTGACTCCGCCTTTAAGTGCCTTCTGACCGTTGAGATAAACACTGCCTGCCATTATCATAGCCTTGGCTTTTTCACGGGTTTCGGCATATCCTCTTTCAAAAACAGCTACATCAAGCCGCATTTTATCACTCATATTTTTACCTCATTTTCAATTTTGCAAGCCATCGACAAAGCATCCATTGAATATTTTTTCATAAGGCTGTCAACGCTTGCGTGGGAAACAAATTCACCGTCAACCGCAGTTAAGGAATACTTACCCGAAAAGCCTTTTTTCAGAAGCTCCGCCGCCATTCTTTCGCCAGTACCGCCCGCTTTCATGCCTTCCTCAAAAAAGAAAACATTTTTGCATTTTGCCGCTTCTTCAATGGCTTTGCAAGGCAGAGGTTTGATTTTTCCGAGTTTTATGATTTTGGCGTTTATACCCTTATCGGAAAGCATCTTAACCGCTTCTGCAGCATTAAAAAACAGCTTTCCGTAGGTTACGATTGCGTTTTCCGCATCTTCATTACCGTAAACACAGCAATCTCCGTATGCCTCATCATCAACAGTATCCGATGGCATTTTTCCTCTGGGATAACGGATAATTATAAGATTATCGTCTTTATAAAATGCATTATAAAGTGCATTGTTCAATTCCGCATAAGTTGACGGACTGTAGACTGTTGTGTAAGGCAGACTCTGAACAAGAGAAACATCAAAAAGTCCCTGATGTGTTTCACCGTCTTCACCAACAAAACCTGCTCTGTCAACGGCTATAACCATTTTCTGGCGCTGTAATGCACCGTCATGGATAAGCTGGTCGGCACATCGCTGAAGGAAGGTTGAATATACCGCAAAAACAGGCAGCATTCCTCCTGCGGAAAGTCCGCTTGCAAAGGTTACGGCGTGCTCTTCCGCAATACCTACATCAAAGAATCTTTCAGGATATTTCTTTGAAAAACCATCAAGACCGGTACCGAGTGCCATAGCCGCAGTTATGGCGCAAATACGCTTGTCCTTTGCCGCAAAATCACAAAGAGCCTGTCCGAATCTGCTTGAATAGCTGTCTCCGCTGCTTAATGGCTCGCCTGTATTTATATCAAATTTTGAAATACCGTGGAACTTTTCGGGAGAGTTTTCCGCATAGTCATATCCCCTGCCCTTACGGGTGTTGACATGAATAACAACGGGATTTGCAATTACCTTTGCACTGTCCATGGCTTCGCAAAGTCTGCCGATATTATGGCCGTCAACAGGTCCTATATATTTGAAACCGAGATCCTCAAAAAATGAGCTTGAATAAATCATGTTTTTGAGTTTGGTTTTAAGTTTGAAAATATGGTTTGAAAGCGACCTGCCGATAACGGGAATACCGTTGAGCGCACGCTCCGTACCGGCTTTGAATCTGTAGTATTTAGGCTTTGATCGCACTACCGCAAGATACCTTGCCATTGCGCCGACATTCTCGGAAATGGACATTTCATTTTCGTTGAGAATAACAATCAGCCTTGTTCTTGTTGAGCCCGCATGATTGAGAGCCTCATACACCATTCCGTTACCGAATGAGCCGTCACCGATAACGGCAACAGCGTAGTTCTTTGAACCTCTAACGGCATTTGCCGCAGCTATTCCTGCCGCCTGAGAAACAGAAACACCTGCATGACCCTCATAAAAGCTGTCATGTCCGCTTTCATCCGGACGAACAAATCCCGAAATTCCTCCCTCCTTGCGAAGAGTTGAAAATCGGCTGTATCTGCCTGTTAAAAGCTTATGAGTATACGCCTGATGACCCACATCCCATATGATTTTGTCATCGGGCGAATTAAATGATTTATGAAGGGCAACGGTAAGCTCCACAGTGCCTAAATTCGAGGCAAGGTGACCACCCGTTGATGCAACCGTATCAATAAGAGTATGTCTTATCTCAGAGCAAAGCTTCTCAAGTTTTTCATCGTCAAGAAGCCTCACATCCGACGGATGCTTCACCGTTTCAAGAATCATTGAATTTTCAAAATTCTCTGTCATTATAATCAGTTTTCTCTTTCAAGAAGCTTGTCCGCAAGCTTTGAGAGAAATTCTCCTTCATCACCGAAAATACTCAATGCCGACTTCGCATCATTTGTCAGCTTATCCGCAAGCTCTGCGGATTTTCCAAGACCGAGAAGCGAAACATAGGTTGATTTTCCGTTTTCCTTATCGCTTCCCACGGGTTTTCCGAGAGTTTCACTGTCACTGGTCACATCAAGGATATCGTCAACAATCTGAAAAGCAAGACCGATGCATTCGCAATATTTTTCAGCCGCTTTCGTTTTTTCATCATCCGCACCTGCAGCAATGCAGCCCATAACAGCAGAAACCTTTATCATTTCGCCTGTTTTGAGTCTGTCTGTTACGGTTACTTCTTCAAGCTCTGCGAATTTCTCTTCGTTTGCAAGGTCCATAACCTGACCGGCAATCATTCCCGAACAGCCTGCCGCCTTTGCAAGAGCAAGACCTGCCGCCGCTTTCTTTTCAGCACTCATATCGGATGCGGAAAGCACGGTTTCAAACGCATAAGTCAGGAGCGAATCTCCCGCAAGAAGCGCATTTGCTTCACCGAAAACCTTATGGCTTGACGGCTTGCCTCTTCTCATATCATCGTCATCCATGCAAGGCAAATCGTCATGGATAAGCGAATAGGTATGAATCATTTCAGCACCGAGAGCAAAAGGAATTGCAGTTTTATAATCCCCTCCGCAGATACGGCAGAATTCCAGCGTCAGCATAGGTCTGATTCTCTTACCGCCGTTTTTGAGAGAATACGCCATCGCTTCAAGCATAACATCAAGACCGCTTGATTTTCTGCCCGAAAATTTTTCGGATGAAATATGCTCATCTAAAGCAGTGTTTATCTGTTCCGCATATTCACGGATTTTTTCATCAACATCAATCATTTTCTTTTGCCTTTCCCGATGAAAGCTCCGAAATCTTAAGCTGAGCCTTGTCCAGAGCCTTTGCACACTTACTTGCAAGAGCCGTACCTTCCTCATAAAGCTTCATCATTTCTTCAAGTGAAACATTTCCGTTTTCAAGCTTATCCACTATTTCTTCAAGCCTTGAAACAGCTTTTTCGTAGTTCATTTTTTCCATTCTAATTAACGCACACTCCAGTTACTTCACATTCAATTTCTCCGTTGCCGACACGGACATTGATTTTGTCGCCCGTTTCAACGGAATTTATATCCGAAACAACCTTGCCCTGCTTTGTTGCAACACTGTATCCCCTTGCAAGGATTTTAAGAGGACTCATCGCATCAAGCTTTGCGCAAAGCTCGGAAAAATCTTTTGATTTGACAGTTATTTCGTGGCGCACAACAGAATCCATTTCCATTGCGGCTCTGTCACATCTTACACGCAGATTGTCAATATAATTCTGCGGACTCAATCTTTTGAGTGCCGATTTATAAAGCTCGATAACAGCTCTTTCATTTCCGATTTTTTCAGCCATCGCAGAGTTCATTCTGCGCATCACACCGTAAAACATCTCACGCTGCTGAAAGCTGTCAGGCACGGCAAGCTCAGCCGCCGCAGACGGAGTAGGTGCACGCAAATCCGCCGCAAAGTCACAGATAGTGAAATCCGTTTCATGACCAACTGCAGAAATAACGGGGATTTCGCTTGCCGCAACTGCTCTTGCAACAATTTCTTCATTGAATGCCCACAGCTCTTCAACCGAGCCTCCGCCTCTGCCAACAATCAGAACATCCGCCGCTTTTTCAGCATTAAAAAGCTCAATTGCCGCTTTAACCTGAGACGCCGCATAGTCACCCTGCACGGCAACGGGACAAAGAATAAGCTCCGTCATCGGGAATCTGCGTGAAATAACATTTATGATATCTCTTATTGCCGCACCCGTCGGAGATGTTACAACTCCGACTCTTGCAGGATATGCGGGAATGGGTTTCTTTTTTTCGGCATCAAACAAACCTTCTTTTGCAAGCTTGTTTTTAAGCTGTTCAAATGCAAGGCTGAACGAGCCCATACCGTCCGGCTGCATATCATCGATATAAAGCTGATACTGTCCGTCACGCTCAAAAACCGAAACTCTTCCCCTTATTATAACATTCATTGAATTTTCGGGCATGAATTTCAGCCTCATGTTTGCGGTTTTGAACATAACCGCTTTTATTGATGAATACTCATCTTTGATTGTCATGTAATAATGACCGGTTTTATAGTGATTGGTAAAATTTGAAATTTCACCCTGAACAAAAACCGTTTGCAGATTCATATCCTGCTCAATTATGGATTTCACATATCTGTTGAGCTGACTGACACTCAGAACAACTCCGTTACCCATGAGCATCGGCTCCTTTCATTGCCGCAAGAACGGCAATACCTGCGGCATTGTCACATGAAAATTCGGGTTTCGCAAAATCCGCACCGAATTTCGATTGGATTCGCTCCCTTATAATCGAATTCGACATTACGCCGCCTGCATATATCAGCGGAAGATTTCCGTATTTCTCAACTGCATATTCCGTCATTTTTTCAACAGTTTTCGCAATAAAATCAATGCAGTATCTTGCAATGTTCTCATGATTTTCGCCTTTTTCAAGCATCCTTCTGCACTGGTTTTCAAGTCCCGACAGACTGCAGTTGCCGCCGTTTACGCAAACCTTGGGGTTGTATCTTTCATCGCTTTTGAGCGCAAGAGCTTCAAGCTCTTTTCCGCACGGAAACGAAAGACCCATCATTACTCCTGCTCTGTCAACAGCCTGTCCGCAGTTGAGGTCAAGAGTTTCTCCGATAATTTCAACATTAAAAGTCCTCTCAGTATCCGGAGATACAAGCAGCATTTCGCTCGTTCCTCCGGAAACATGAAAGGCAATGAATTTCTGATTTATCAGCTCCGTTTTGCCGCATGAATAAAGAGCCGACATAATATGCCCCGCCTGATGAGAAAAAAAGCAAACAGGTTTCCTCATTGCCGCGCCTATGCAGTTTGCGGCATTAACGCCAACAAGAAAGCAAGGCATATAAGAGCCTTCGGCATCCCTCGGTTTTTCCGAAACGCCTATTATATCTATCTCACCGTCAACTTCATCAAACAACTCTTTGACAAGCGGATAAAGTCTTGCGGTATGATGAAAAACGGCATCACTCTGGCGAAGTCCTTTTTCGCCCTTTTTCACGGGTAAAAGAAGCTTTTTCTGCACAACCTCACCGCTTTCACTGTTATACAGACAAGCGGAAGTTGTGTAGTTGCTTGTATCTATTCCGAGAGTAAGCATTATTTCTCTTCCTTTGAAACGGAACCGAGAAGTCCGTTAACGAATGATGCATCGTCTTTTGCGGCATATTTTTTGCAAAGTTCAACCGCTTCGTTTATGGATACGCCAACGGGAATATCATCAAAATAAAGCATCTCGCCGATTGCCATTCTGAGCACCGCAAGAGCAACTTTTGAAATTCTGTTAATTTTCCATCCCTTTGCATATTTTTCGATTACGGCATCAACGGAATCAAGGTTTTCCCATGCGCTGAATGCAAGTTTTTTCACAAAATCGCTTTCAGATACTATCTCGTTTTCCAACGCAAGTTCATAAAGTTCCGAAAGGTCGGTTTCATCGTTGAATGATTTCTCAAAAAGAAGAATAAATGCCTGTTCTCTCTCTTCACGTCTTGTCATATAATCCTCCGTGTCAGGCAATTGCCCGATTTGCGGTTACATCCGCTATGCGATGATTATATCACTAATTGATTAATTATACAATAATTATTTTAAAATTATTTATAAATATTAATACTCCATTTCAATTATTGTTACATTTTCAACGGGATATCCTGAATGCTTGACTGCTATTTCTTTAATCTGAACAACGGCAACATCATCGAGAGAACCGTTTTCAACAATGATTTCCGCATTGCCGCCGTTAAGAATAACAAGATTTTCACACCCTACCTTTGCGGATATCAGATTTTCGATATCACTTTCAAGAGTCATACAATCGGTAAGCTCTTTGAGTGCATTCCCCGCTTTTTCAACGGCATCCGAAGGAGAATCATCATCTTTGATTATGTCGTTGAGAGCCTCTGCTGCTTCGTCATGTGCAGTCTGCCTGCGAAGCTTTGCGCCCGAAAAATATTCGTTTGCCTTTGCCTGCGCCGCAGTGTCTTCAAGAGACGTTTCGTTTGAAATAACATATCTTGCATCTCCGAGATTTGCACCCTCCTGCGCTTCGGGTACGGTTGTTGTTTCCGATAATGTGCCTGCAGACTCAACCTCGGGACGGGTGTAATACCAGTTAACAAAAACCGCCACACCAAGAGCAATTATCAGCGTTGCAAGCAAAAGCTGTCTTTTTCTGATTATCATTGTATGTTCCTCCATAATGAATTTTTATGCAAAATAAACTGTCAGTTCATCTTTGCCACACTGACTCTCGCACTGCTGATATCAAGCAATGCGGTTACCGTTTCGGTTATCTGCTGTTTTACGCTCTGATTTCCTCCGCCTTCGCAAACAACCGCAACTCCTCTTATCTTCGGCTCAGACTGTCTTACAACAATCCCCTGTTCACCCGACGAGCCGTCAACAATAACATATTCATCCTTACGCTCAAAGCTGTTTTTTCCGTCAGAACCGTTGTTTTCGCCATAGTCATAATTATGCAGATAAACATCCTCGCTTCCGCTTTCAAGAGTTACCATAACCCGTGTTTCTCCTGCGCCGTAAACACTTGATATGATTGAAACAAGACGTTCTTCAAGCTGCTTTATATACTCATCTCCGCAAACCTGAACACCAGAGCTTTCAGGCTCTGCCGCAACGCTTTTTTCTTCGGGTGATATTTCGCTCGCAATCAGCAGTATTACACCCGTAACAAGAAGTAAGACCGCAAGCATAACGCCTTTTCCGAGCTTTGATTTTTCGGATATTTTATCGATAATATTCTTTATTGTTTCGTCTATGTTTTTCACGGCGAATACCATTCCTTACGAAGAAATAATCCTGACGGGAACACCAAGCTTTTCGCTGAGCAGAGACTGAATTTTTCCGGAATGAGGATAATCCGTTCTCACTGTAACGCTGTGTATATTTATACAATATTCATCATCAATATACATTTCTATCTCTGCGGATTCTATATTTGTTCCGAGTTGTTCTGCTGTGTTTTCTATTTCTTTTTTTACACGGTCTCTGCAAACGGAAACCACAAATTCCTTCACGCTTTCTTCCGAATCGCTTTCATAATCATATTCATTGAACGCAAGAAGAAAACCATCTGTTTTCCCGTAATTCACAAACGGTGAAATCATAACAAGAATGATAAATATTCCCGCAACCGTCTTCAGGGTTTTTGATGCTCCGCCTTTGGGCACGATTGCAACGGCAATACCCGCTGCTAATCCGCCCGTGATAAGAGTCAATGCCCATTGCTTCAATCCTTCCATTTCTATTCCCCCGACTTTATAAGCACGGTTATTCCCGATGTTATAACAAAAACAATAACACAAAGCAAAAGAAGAGTATTTACCGTTGAAAAAACAAAAGCTATGTTTTTCAATATTTCAGAGCACTGACGGCAGTCAAGCAAATCGCTTACCGCACAGGCAAATCTCATCGCAAATACCCACAATGCGAGATTAATCATAACGGGCAGAACAGTCATTATTATTGCGGCTATTCCGTATATTCCGACTGTTGAACGTAAAACCGAAAGACTTACGAGCACTGAGGAATACGCTTCACCGATTGCACCGCCTACAACGGGAATAAAGCTGCTTGCCGCAAGTCTGACACCCTTTGCCGCCATTCCGTCAACCGAAGCGGAAATAATGCTTTTCATTCCCAGAAAAGAGATAAACAACGCCGCAGATGTTGAAAGAACGGTTATCAGGGTTTTCCGTATCAGATCACTTATTGCCGACAGCCTGAGGGTCGGCACAAACGAACCGGTTATGCCCAACGCGCCGGAAACTCCGATAAGAGGAAATACAAAATCACCTGCAACGGATTCTGTTACTTGTGCCGCCGCAAAAGCAGCACCCTTCACCGACAGTGCAAGAGTCGGGTTTCCGCTGAAGGTTACCAGAACAGCAAGCACGGGAATAAGTGCTTTTTCGAATATCAGGCAGGACTCAATCGCTGCCGCAGCGGCGCTGATGCTTTCCCACGCAGGAGCAAACACCGATATAATCACGAAGCATCCGCTTATTATATTCAGAACGGATTTACTCTTTTCGTTTTCCGGGAAGAATCCCGTGCAGACGCTCACAAGCAGCACTGCTCCGATTGCGGCAAACGCTCCCTTCATAGGCTTTCCGAATCCGTTTTTCAGAAAATCCGAAATCAAGGAAAGCACCGCTTCAGGCGAGGCTTCAAGCATGGTTTCAAATTCGATTTCATCAAACCCGATTTTCTTCATATATTCTTTCGTTTCATCGGAAAGCTTTTCTGCCAACTCATATGCGCCGGATGCCTCTAACCCTTTTTTGCAGTAATCATCAGTGTTTACCGCAAAAGCACAAGGCGAAAATAACAATATCAGAATAATAATAATAAGAACAGTTTTTTTCATTGTGAATTTATCAGTCCCACCGCAATTCTGACAACGGATTTTATCATCGGCATAGCAAGCGTGATTGCTCCTACCCTGCCCGCAATTTCAACCGCAGAGCCGAGAGTTGAGCTTGAATTATCGTGGCATATATCCGCCGCAAACTGTGTTACCACGCAGATTCCCATCGATTTAACGAGAAGAGAAACATTCTCTTTCTCAAGCCCCGAAAGCTCCATCATCGAATCAAGGCTGTCTGTAATATCAAGCAATTTATCCGTAAGCACAACCGTAATCGCAGCCGCACCACCGAGGATAATAAGCGGAGCAAACTCGGGTTTGACCTGTTTTAACAGTACATACATCAAAGATGCAAGTATGCCTATAAAAGAAATTTTCAGCAAATCCATATCAGAATTCCAGAATCGATTTTACCGAGCTGAGCAAATCGGTAAACTGAGGTATCAGCATCATCAGCACCGCCACTATGCCTGCAAGAATCGTTATGAGAGCATAGTCATCCCTGCCCGAGCGGCACAAAACCGAATTGAGAATTGCAACAATTATTCCTACCGCCGCAATTTTTATAACTACTGTTACATCCATAAAATAACCGCCTTAGAATATAAGTATTACCGCAGATATGCCGAGAAGAAAACCCATTGACGGAAAAAGCTTTGAGTATTTAATACTTTTTTCGCGCTGTTCTTCAAGGTCATTCTCAAAGATTTTTTTATAGTATTCGCAGCAGGAAAGCTGACCGTCAAGATCCGTTGAACCGAGCTCAGAACCCATCGAAATCAAGCTTTTAACGGATTTGCCCAACAGAGTACAGAATTCGGTTTCAGATTCGATGCTTTCTCTCCACGCAGTGTAAAAATCCATTCCGAAGCATACCTTCTCACGGCAGGTTCTGATAAAGCAAAGCTCCGAAAGAGCTTCGTTTTCGTTCAGTGCCTTAAGCAAATCCCCCACGGGGAGGCAGGAATATCTGAGCCTTGATTCTCCCGATGTAATCATAAGAATCACCATTTCAAGAAGCGATACCCGTCTTTGCTGAAACAGCGCCAGACATTTTCCTGTTATAAAGAAAGCTGACACAATAAGAATCATTGCCGTTGTTCTAAACATCAAAATCATCAGCCCCGAATATTTTTTCCGTTCTTCCCACGCTGACACCCGAAAGAAGAACAACCTTGCCGAATTCCCCGGTTTTCATCAAACGTTTCATTATAGGTTTCATTTTAAGCTCCCTTTCACTGCGTGCGTGAATGCTCAAAGCGAAACAAACTCCGCTGTTTACTCCCGTTTCAACCGCTTCAACCTCTTCAGGAGACGCTATTTCATCGCAAATTATAATATCGGGAGAAAACGAACGCAGTCCTATGAGTATTCCCTCGGATTTCGGATAGCCCGTAATGACATCGGTGTTTAATCCCAAATCATTCTGAGGTATTCCCGAAACGCACGCACCGAGCTCGCCCCTTTCATCGCAGACAAAGGTTTTGCAGTATTTTCCGCTTTCTTCGCCTGAAAGCTTACGGGCAAGGTCACGGAGCACGGTTGTTTTTCCGCTTGAAGGCGGACCTGCAATTATAACCGAACAAACGCCGTCAGAAAACACCGATTTATATATCTCGTCCGCCGCGCCTCTGATTTCACGGGCAATGCGCAGATTTATCGCACATATATCCCTCACAGCCGTCACCCTGCCCTTTTCGGAAACTGCCGTACCCGCAATTCCAGCACGGTGGCCGCCGTTTACGGTTATATATCCCCTGTTCACCGATTCGGTAAAGCTGTAAACAGAATATGCACACAGACGCTTGAATATTTCTCCGATTTCATTTTCATCCGTTGAAAGCGCATATTCCGTGTAAATGCAAGTCAGTCTGCCCGACGGAAGAATAAATTCCGTTCCTTTGTCGGTTATAACCGCAACCGCTCTGCGGCTTCTCAGACGGATTTCTCTTATTCTTTCTTTATCATTTTCGTTGATTGCAAGAAAAACTGCATTCAGCCTCGGAGTTAGATACGAAACCGCCAGATTGAATCGTTTTATGTTATCCATGTTTCAATATGTATTCATTCTTGTCCCGAAATAGAACTTTACAGTTTGTTCACTTGAAATAAATCGAATAATATGATATAGTTAATTAAATTTAAGTAATAATTAAGTTCTGGAGGATACAGTTTATATGACAAAGCTTGAAAACGGTTCAGCCAAGCAGTCAGTATTCAGGCGTTTTTTCTCAAACAACTCCTATTGCTGGCTTTCGTGCCTGTGCACAATCGGAGTTATGATGCTTGTTTTTTACTGCTATAACTTATTCCCGTTCGGCGGAGTAACAATTCTGAGAATGGACCTTTATCATCAGTACGGTCCTTTGTTTGCTGAGTTCTATGACAGAGTAACAAATCTTAAAAGTTTTCTGTATTCGTGGCAAACCGGTCTGGGTTCTCCGTTCCTCGGAAACTTTTTCAACTATCTATCAAGCCCAACAGCAATAATAATGCTTCTTCTCGGCCACGAGAATATGCCTGAAGCTATTGCGGGCATGATTTTAACCAAAGCAGCTCTTGCTGCTGCGGCATTCACTTACTATCTCAAGAAATCCCAGGGCAGACACGATTTCACCTCCGCCGCTTTCGGTGTTCTTTACGCAATGTGCGGATATTTCATTGCATACTACTGGAATGTTATGTGGATAGATGCAATGGTTTATTTTCCGTTCGTTATCTACGGCATTGAAAGAATAATCAATAAACGCAAGCCTTCTGTTTACATTGCGGCTCTTGCTCTTACCCTTCTTTCAAGCTATTACATGGGTTATATGACCTGCATTTTCTCGGTTATTTATTTCCTGGTTTACTATTTCAGCAACTATGAATCGGGGGCAATGCACGAATCAACCCCTTATATTCTCAGCGAAAACGGCACAAAAAAATACAGCTTTTCGGATAAAATAAAAGGCAGTCTTTTCCTGAGAAGCGGCTTCACCTTTGCATTTTCAAGCATCGCCGCAGCAGGAATCATTGCCGTTGCACTCATTCCCACCTACCTTATCCTCAAAAGCTGTTCGGCTACATCTGGCACTTTCCCCACGGAATATCAGTCCTATTATTCGATTTTCGATTTCCTTGCAAACCATCTTGCAAGCGTTGAACCCACAATCCGCAGCAGCGGCGAGGATGTTCTTCCCAATGTTTATTGCGGAATCGCAACGGTTATTCTTGTTCCCCTTTATCTTTTCACAAAATCAATTTCCATCAAAGAAAAGGTTGCAACAACAACGCTCCTTGCCGTATTCTATTTCAGTTTCAATATAAATATTCTTAACTACATCTGGCACGGTTTCCATTATCCCAACGACCTTCCCTACAGATTCTCGTTCATGTATTCCTTTATGCTTCTTATGATTGCATATAAGGCATTCACCCGTCTCAATGAGTTCACGGGCAGACAGATTCTCGGTGCAGGCGTAGGCGTTCTTGGCTTCATAATTCTTGTTCAGGAAATCGGTTCAAAGAATGTTGAAGAAATAACCGTTCTTATCAGCATTATTTTTGTTGTTACCTACTGTCTTGTTTTCGCACTCATGAAAGACCCCAGATATCAGCAATCTGCAGTTTCCGTTCTGCTTCTCTGCTGTGTTATCGGCGAGGTTGCGTGTGCAAACACAGACAGATACAGCATGGACCAGATAAAAACCAATTTTACCGGTGACTACAGCGACTTCAGACTCATCAAGGATGAGCTTGACGAACGCGAAGGCAACGATATGTACCGAATGGATCTCACTTATAACAGAGCAAGAATGGATCCCGCATGGTTCGGATACAACGGTGTTTCCACTTTCTCCTCAATGGCATATGAAAAGATGTCAAACGCACAGAGCGACCTCGGCATTTACGGCAACTACATCAACAGTTACACCTATCATCTTCAGACTCCCGTCTACAACATGATGCACGCAATGAAATATGTTGTTGACAACGATGAAAACGTTGATGTTCCCGATGATTATTACACTCAGGTTGCTCAGCAGGGCAAGTTCACCGCATACGAAAACAAATATTATCTTCCCATCGGTTTTGCGGTTAATCCGGATGTTAAGGATTGGTTCACTGACCTCAACAATCCTTTCACCGTTCAGAGCGACTGGTTTGAATACTCAACAGGAGTTTCCGATGTTTTCGGAATGATGAACATCAAGGAAGTTCAGTATTACAACATGGACGAAATCACATCGGGACTTGAAACGGGCGATATCTATTACACAAAGAGCGGTGAAGGAACCGGTGAACTGACCTTTGTTATCACATCCGATGAAACAAAGCACGGTTATCTTTATGTAAACTCTCACGATTTTGACTATATTACGATTACAAATAACGGCAGAGATTACACTCAGTACACCGACGAAGCATACATTTACGACCTCGGTGTGGTTACTCCCGAAGAAGAAATTCTTGTTAACATGAAGATAGAAAACTCCGACTACGGCTATATTGATTTCTATCCCTACTATGTTAACGAGGACAAGCTCAATGAGGGTTATGAAATTCTCAAAAACCGTCAGTTCAATGTTGAATCGTTTGAGGAAACAAAAATTAAGGGCACTGTTTCATCCGATACAGATTCAGTATTCTTCACATCCATTCCCTATGACAAGGGCTGGACAGTCAAGATTGACGGCGTTGAAATTGCAGAAGATGATTATGTTCCACTTGCTGAAGAAGCATATCTTGCATTCAATCTTCCCGCAGGTGAGCACACAGTTGAACTCAGCTTCATGCCTCGGGGTATTCTTCTCGGCGCAGGTGTTTCGGTATTCACACTCATCTGCCTTATTGCTGCGGCAATAATCTTCAGAAAACGCAGAAAAAGAAATGTTAATGCCCCCTTTGTTCTTCCCGTTGTTGAAGAATTCATCGAACCCGTAAGCGTTGAAATAGACCTTCCCGAAAACATGGAGGAAGCGGAAATTACCGATATCAACGAAACGGAAGATGAAATAATTTCTGAAGAAACAACCGGAGATGTTTCCGATACTCAGGAAAAACCTGAAGCAGAAACGGAAACCGAACCCGAAGTTGAAGAAGAACTTACAGAAGAATAAAAAACTATGAGCAGGCTCAATTGAGTCTGCTCATTTTATATCTATATTGAAAATTTCATCAACGGGAATTCTTTCTCCGCTTGTCATTACGATTTCACGGCTGAACGAATCCATCTTTTTAACCGTGCCCGTAATATCGATATATGCACCCCCGAATTTCATTTCATCGGGTCTGAAAAAAGTTATTGTTGCTGTTTGATTACCGTTGGAAATCATCAGCAGCTTTTCGTTTATTATTTCTTTTTCGCAATCGTCAAGCTCAATGCGTGTATCCGTAAGCCTTGCGGTTTCGTTAATTGCCGCATCGTGACCCGTCAGCGCCGCAAAGGGACTGAACTGCGCCGCACGGTCAATCATAGACATCCTCCGCCGTGTTTCGGATATATGGTGCGGAAGGTTTATTATATCTTCATAGTTATCTTCAGCCATTATGCCTTGTGACCGCCGATTTGCCTGTTTCTGTCCTTGGCGGTTGCTCCTTCCTTGAAATTCATCCCCTTAAGAATGGCGTTTTTTCCGTATTTATGCTTTATATCAACAAGTGCATCCTGCATTTTCCTTTCCTTCTCAAGCGCCGCTTCTTCCTCTTTTTTTCTGCGTTCTTTCTCTTCGTAATCCTCAAACAAGCTGAGCTGCTCGGGAATCGGCGAATTATCAACCGCACTTTCGGGAATAACATGATTGGCTGTTAAATTAAGCCTGCGTATCATCAGTTTTTTATCAACAATGAGTTCAAAAAGCTCCGTTACCGCATCGGTTATAAGCCGTGCCGACGATGTATGCCTGCCGATATTTGCAGTTCCTCTTGCGTGTTTGGGAACTTGTCTGCCGTAGAAATCCGTTTTGATTTCGCCCGCATAAGCCTTTCTTCTGCCTATATCGTTGAGATTTTCGATATCGTAGCCTACCATAAGCACAAGTTGGTCTGTTACAAGCTTTTTTTCAACAAGATCGAGAGCAAGATTATCCGCCATTTCACGAATAACAATCCTTGCTTTTTCAAATTCATAGGGCATCTGCAAAACCTGACCGGAGCTTACACTGTTTGTCTGCGGTCTATATGCTTTTATATCAGCGATCGTGCACGGCTCCCATCCCCATGCGTGGTCAATGAGAAGCTCGGCGTTGATGCCGAAAAGCCTGTAAAGCAAATCCTCATTCTGAATTGAACATCGGGCAACATCACCCATGGTCATCATGCCGTATTCTTCAAGTTTTTCCGAAATCCCCTTGCCTACTCTCCAGAAATCACGAAGCGGACGGTGATTCCATAAAAGACGGCGATAGCTCATCTCATCAAGCTCCGCAATACGCACTCCGTCTGCATCTGCGGGAATATGCTTTGCGGTTATATCCATGGCTACCTTGCATAGATAAAGATTCGGTCCTATACCTGCTGTAGCGGTTACTCCGGTTTCGGCAAGCACTTCTTTAATCAGCATCATTGCAAAATCATGGGCATTCATATTGTTGAGCTTAAGATATCCCGTTGCATCAATAAAAACCTCATCGATACTGTAAACATGAATATCCTCGGGAGCAACATATCTGAGATACACTTCATAAATTCTTGTGCTGTACTCGATATAAAGAGCCATACGGGGCGGAGAAACAATATAATCAATTGCAAGCGACGGATTATCCGCAAGCTTATCCGCATCATAGGATTTACCCGTGAATTTTTTATTCGGAGCTTTCAGCTTACGCTCTGCATTTGCGATTTTCACCTGCTCAATAAGCTCAAACATTCTTGCTCTGCCTGAAATGCCGTAGGATTTAAGGCTCGGAGAAACTGCAAGGCATATTGTTTTTTCCGTTCTTGACGGGTCAGCAACAACAAGGTTTGTTGTCATCGGGTCAAGACCTCTTTCCATAACCTCAACGCTCGCATAGAAGGATTTAAGGTCAATTGCAATATATGTTTTGTTTTCCGTCATCCTTCCGCCTCCTTCACTTTTATTATTATATCATTTTTTTCAAATATTTCAATAGTTTTTCGAACATTTGTGCGAGCAGCGTGCAAAAAATTGGCTTACAAAGGTAATTTATCCTCTGTAAGCCATTTCTTGCTTATTCAGTTTCTTTTGGTCTTCGCTTAATGAGGCGCTTCCTTATTTGAGAATCTCCTTTGCACTTGCAGCAAGCCCTGCAAGACCCTGCAAATCGCTGGGAATAATAAGCTTTGTTGCCTGACCGTCTGCAGCATTTTCAAACGCTTCAAGGCTCTTGATGGTGAGATAACCCTGACCGGGTGCCGCTTCGTTGATGAGACCGATTGCCTTTGCTCTTGCCTCTTCAACCTTCATAATAGCCTCTGCCTCACCTTCTGCTTCACGGATTTTTGCTTCCTTGATAGCTTCTGCGGCAAGGATTGCGCTCTGCTTGTCAGCCTCTGCAGCAAGAATCTTGCTTTCCTTAAGACCTTCCGCAACAAGAATCTTACTTGCCTTTTCGCCTTCTGCGGTAAGGATAGCTTCACGGCGCTGACGCTCTGCCTTCATCTGCTTTTCCATGGCATCCTGAATTTCCTTGGGAGGAAGAATGTTCTTAAGCTCAACACGGTTAACCTTGATACCCCAAGGGTCGGTTGCTTCATCAAGGATACCTCTGATTTTTGCATTGATGATGTCACGGGATGTGAGTGTATGGTCAAGTTCCATTTCACCGATGATGTTACGGAGTGTTGTTGCAGTCAGATTTTCGATTGCCGAAATGGGTCTTTCAACGCCGTAGGTGAAGAGCTTGGGGTCTGTTATCTGGAAGAAAACAACGGTATCAATCTGCATCGTAACGTTATCCTTTGTGATAACAGGCTGAGGCGGAAAGTCAACAACCTGCTCCTTGAGCGATACCTGCTTTGCTATTCTTTCAATAAAGGGAATTTTGATATGAAGACCTGTCTGCCAGGTTGCACTGTATGTTCCGAGTCTTTCAACAACATATGCCTTTGACTGAGGAACAATCTTGATGTTAAGAATAACTACTGCAATAATAAAAATAACAAGAGCAATAATGATAATAAATTCCATGATATATCCTCCTTAATTCATGTGTTCCGTCAAGCCTTTACAATGAGCTTAACGCCGTCGATACGTTCAACGGTTACTCTTTCGTCTTTTTTGAATACCGTGCCGTCAGAAGAGCGTGCTGTCCATGTTACGCCGTTAACGTGAACCTGACCTTTTCCTTCGATGTTGTTGATTTCTTCTGTTACAACTGCAGTCTGACCGATGCATCGGTCTGCATTGGTAGGCTGAACCCTGGTTTTGGTGAGCTTTTTGACTAAGGGCCTTGTTGCAACAAGAGCAACTGCCGATACGGCAACAAAAACAACCCACTGAAGCCACACTTCCGCACCCAGACGCTCAGCGATGATTGCGCCCAGAGCACCTGCGGCAAACCAGATTGTTACCATCTGCGCAGTTACCGCTTCAATAACAATCAAAGCAACCAACGCAATTATCCAAAAAAGCAGCATGGTAAATTCCATAATATATTCATCCTCCTCCATGCCCTTATTACCCTTTCGGGTTAATTATATTTTATCACTAAAAAATTCAAAATACAATAGCTTTATAAATCTGTAATCGAATTTTACAATTTATACATAATTCAGAAAATGTTTTCAATGCTTATATTTTCGGAGTTCAGAAGGTTTTCAATCTGCGTTACGGCTTCGATGCATTTGTTGCGGAAAGTCAGTCTGTCGGAATGCTCAATAAGCAAAGGCAGAGAGGAAATATTCTGCTCAATAATATCCATCCCCTCATGAAGCACAAACGAATGAAGAAAAACCGATGCATTATCCCACTCTGACAGCACCTTTAGCGTTTCTTCTTTGAGAATTTCATCAGAAGATTCCTGCGAAACATCGATAAGATGCTCTATTGAACCGTTCAGCGAATTGAGTTCAGCCCTGAAAACCACTCCCGAACATACCGCAATAAATACAGCCGAAGAAAGCAAAACAAATGCGGCAACAAGTCTTTTCAAGTTTCGTTTTCCTTTCTTATGATATATGATTTTCCGCTTGAATCAACAGTCATAATCAGAATTTCATTAACAGGTATTCTGCTTGAAACAATGATTTTTCTGATATGGGAAATATCGAGCGGCGATTCCCTGACGGTATCGTCAATTATTTCTCCGTCGCAGACAACCGCAAAGGGCATGCCGTTATCAGCAGGATAAATATTCAGGTCGGATGCCGTTGAATTTCTGAATTCCGGTTTCAGAAGAACACTGATTTTTCCGTTCGTTTCGAATATGGCATAAGATACCTGCGAAATCTCAAAAACATCCTTCTGACGCAATGCGGAAACAAGGTCATTGACAGTCATTCTCAGCTTTTTGAGTGCTTTGCGGTCTATTTTTCCGTCACGGATAACAATAACCGGATGGCCCTGAATTACCGAACGGAGTTTGTTGCTTTTAAGCCCTGCCGAGGATGTTATAATCTCATAAGAAACAAGAGCAAACAACGCAACAACGGAATTGATTATGGGCACGGAATTGTTTTCCATCGGAATTGATGCAATTTCCGAAATAAGAATCGTTATAACAAGCTCCGACGGCTGAAGCTCACCTATCTGACGCTTGCCCATAAGACGTATGAGAAAAATAATGATCACATATAAAATCGTTGCACGGATTAGAGTTACAGCCATGACACCATCCCTTTCCTTATTAATATTACCTTTTTTGTTGACTAAAAAACGGATTATGTATATAATATTTTTATATTTCCGTAAGAGGTTGATTTTCATGAAATATTATCTCGGATTTGATATAGGCGGAACGAAATGTGCAGTTTCCGTTTCCCAAAAAAACAGCGGTAAAATCAAAGACAAAATCCGTTTTGAAACAAGAGTTGAACGTGGATGGCGGAATATAGTTGATGAGCTGATTTTGTCCGCCCGTGAACTGACTGAAAGAAACGGTATTGAAACGAAGGATATTCTTTCCTGCGGAGTAAGCTGCGGAGGTCCTCTTGACCCCGAAAAGGGTATTATAATGTGCCCTCCCAACCTTCCCGACTGGGATAATGTTCCTCTTGCAGATATCATAAAAGCCGAATTGGGTGTTCCTTGTAAGATTCGCAACGATGCAGATGCCTGCGCACTTGCCGAATGGCAGTTCGGTGCAGGCAAAGGAACAAGAAACATGATTTTCCTCACATTCGGAACAGGTATGGGTGCAGGACTTATTCTTGACGGAAGGCTTTATTCGGGAACAAACGGCACTGCAGGCGAAGTAGGCCATATCAGACTGGATTCCGACGGTCCCGTAGGCTACGGGAAAGCAGGCTCTTTTGAAGGATTCTGCAGCGGCTCAGGAATTGCGGCAATGGGTAAAAAAATGCTTGAAATCTATAATGGTGCAACCACAATCCCCCGAGACAATGTCACCGCAAAAACCATAGCCGAGGCAGCGATGAACGGCGATAAGCTTGCAGGTGCGATATACCGCAGATGCGGTGAAAAATTAGGCTTTGCCTTATCAATTCTTATCGATATACTAAACCCCGAAAAAATTGTAATAGGCAGCATTTTCCAACGTTCAGGGCATCTTCTTGTTGATTCCATGAACAATATAATAAACAAAGAAGCTCTTTCCGTTTCCGCTCAATGCTGCGAAATAGTTCCTGCAATGCTCGGCGATGATATCGGCGACTATGCGGCAATCGGAGTTGCAATGGAGGTTACGGAATGATTTTCAACGAGCTTTTCAATCGTTATTCCTGCCTTGAGGAATGCAGAAACGATATTTATAATGCCTATAAAACCATGGTTGAATGCTATGAAAAAGGCGGTAAGATTCTCTGCTGCGGAAACGGCGGTTCGGCGGCAGACTGCGACCATTTTGTGGGTGAGCTGATGAAGGGATTCCTAAAAAAAAGACCTCTTCCCGATAAGGAAAAGGCTCTTTTTGACAATAGATTCATTGCAGATTCGCTGCAGAAGGGATTACCTGCAATTTCGCTTTGTGCGCATTCAGCACTTATGACTGCATTCGAAAACGATGCCGTACCTTCACTTGTTTTTGCTCAGCAGGTTTATGCATATGCAAAAGAAAACGATGTTTTGCTCTGTTTCAGCACTTCGGGCAACTCTGAAAATGTTGTTTATGCGGCTGAAGCGGCAAAATCGGCAAACATAAAAACAATATCCGTAACAGGAACAAAAGAAAGCAGATTAAGCGAAATTTCAGATATCTGTATCCGTCTTCCCGAAACGGAAACATTCAAAATTCAGGAGCTTACATTACCTGTTTATCATTGCCTTGCGGCTATGATTGAAGATAACTTTTTTGAAATTTAAGGAGAAATAATTATGATTAACATTCCCAGATGCGAACATCCCGACCCTCAGGCAGAACGTGCCGCATGGCTCAACCTCAACGGCGAGTGGGATTTTGAATTCGACTTCGGCAACAGCAAGGGCGAAGCAGGAATTATGGAAAGAAAAGAATGGGAAACAAAAATAATCGTTCCTTTCTGCCCCGAAAGCAAGCTTTCAGGCATCGAATATACAGACTTCATTCCCGCTGTATGGTACAGAAGAAACTTTGTCATAACCGCCGCACAGCTTGAAGGCAATATTCTCCTTCACTTCGGTGCGGTTGACTATGAAACAAAAGTTTATATCAACGGCAAAAAAGTCGGTGAACACAAAGGCGGATATTCCTCATTCAAATTCGATATAACTGAATTCGTAAAAGAAGGCGAAAACGAAATTATCGTTCATGCCGTTGACGATGTACGCAATCCTCTTGTACCCAGAGGAAAACAGAGTCAGTTACTCAAATCACACGGCTGTGACTACACAAGAACAACAGGCATATGGCAGACTGTATGGCTTGAATTCGTTCCCAAGACATACATAAAGAGCTTCAGGCTTTTCCCCGATTATGATAACGGCACTATCGGAATCTCCGCCGTAGTCGAAGGCGAAGGCGAATTCACCGCTTTCGCATCTTATAAAGGCAAAGCAATGGGGTCATTTACAAAATCAGCAAAATCAACGATCACAGGCGAAATCAAGCTTGATGAAATCCATCTTTGGGAAGTCGGCTGCGGCAGACTTTATGACCTTGAGCTGACCTTCGGCAATGATAAAATCAAGAGCTACTTCGGTCTTCGCAACGTAAAACTCGATGATTATAAATTCCTTATCAACGGAAAATCCGTTTTCCAGCGTCTTGTTCTTGACCAGGGCTTCTATCCTGACGGAATTTACACCGCCCCCTCTGATGAGGCTCTTGAAAATGACATTAAAATCTCAATGGCTGTAGGCTTCAACGGTGCAAGACTTCATCAGAAAGTTTTCGAAAAGAGATTCCTCTATCACTGCGACAGACTCGGCTATATCGTTTGGGGTGAATACGGCAACTGGGGTCTTGACTGGACAAATCCATTCTCGCTTGCCGCTATGCTTCCCGAATGGTGCGAATGCGTCGAAAGAGACTTCAACCATCCTTCAATTATCGGCTGGTGTCCCTTCAACGAAACATGGGACCTCGACGGCAGAAAACAGTATGACCACGTTATTTCAACTATTTACAAGGTAACAAAACATATGGACGAAACCCGCCCCTGTATTGATACAAGCGGCAACTTCCACACAATCACCGATATCTACGATGTTCACGATTATGAGCAGGATTATCATATATTCAAAGAAAACTATGATAAGCTCATGTCCGAGGGTATGCTTTACGAAAGATTCCCCGAAAGACAGATGTACAGTGGCAAAGGCTGTGCATGGGTCAGCGAATACGGCGGACTTCAGTGGTCAAAAGGTGACAGAGGCGATGCATGGGGCTACGGCAATGCACCCAAATCCGAAGAAGAATTCATTGAAAGATATGCAGGTCTCACAAACGCACTTCTTGATAACTACAGAATGTTCGCTTTCTGCTACACCCAGCTCTATGATATTGAGCAGGAACAGAACGGACTTTACTATTATGACCGCACACCCAAATTTGACACCGAAATATTCAGAAAAATAAACTCCCGCAAAGCTGCAATTGAAGATTAAACAACTAAAAGAACGAGGTGCAAACTTCGTTCTTTTTGTTTTGTGTATAAAAAACAGGACAAACCCTCGCAAAAACACTTCTTCACTATTACGAGCTTGCAAGTAACAAGGTTCTCCGAAACAAAGAAATCTTTGATTTCGTTTTGTTTCGTGAGGTTCTTATTACCTATTAGATATTGCTTTCCAAAATACCTGAATGTGATTTTAGTGAAGACTGAAGAAGTAACAGGTAATAAATAAAAATCCTGAACGCTGTCGCATTCAGGATTTTTTGGCAGTACGTCTCATTTTGGAACCATATAGTATTACTCAAGCCATTGAATAAAAGCAGTTTTATCTGAAGAGTTATAGCCTGCGTTACGATAGAAATTGAAAGTATTTTCTTCTTTTGAGCTTGTAAGCAACATCATTTTATAACAATTATCTTTAATTGCTATTTCCATCGCATAATTCAAGCATTCTGACGCATACCCTCTACCACGATAATCTTTGTGTGTAACGACATTTTCTATAAATGCATATGGTCTAATGTTCCTTGTTAAATTTGGAATAATTACACAAACACAAGAAGAAACGATTCTATCATCCACTATATTTACAACGATATGATGATTTTTGTCTTGAATAATAGTATTCCACGTACTATTCAAATGTTCTGTTGTATCAGGAAGTGTTTTCTCGTGCAAATGCAAGTACAGCTCTAAAAGTTCATTTAACTCACTGTTATAAATTTCTCTGACTATTTCGTCACCCCACAAACATTCGTTTATAATATAATATTATAACTTATTTTTTAGTGTTTTACAACTTGCAATTAACATTCGTCTTATTCGACCACAAAGGTTTCTGGTCTTTTTGTATATATCTTCATCAATAGATTTTGTGTTAAATAAAAGCTGCAACCAACCTTCAGTTTCACTACATTCCTTTAATGCAATTTCAAATTTAGAAAGCATATCTGCCCTGCTCTGACCGTAATTTGCTTCACGGATATTTGCATAAACACTACTTGAACTTTTGCGGATTTGAAAAAGAGTATTTGACGGTGCTTTAATATTTTGACAAAGTAATTCAATATCAGTTGCTAATTGTTCTGAATACATAAACAAATAATTTTTAGGCATATAGTCACTTCCTTTTAAGTGATTATACTACAAGTTACAAACAAAATCAATGCAAAGCATTGTATATCATCAATTCCGCAAGGAATTGCATATCATCAAAACGGAGTTTTGTATATCATCAGGCCGATAGTTATACACACTTCGTGTGATGATATACGCCTACGGCGATGATATACACGCTGACGCGTGATGATATACCAAGCCTGTCGGCTTGTATAAAAAAAATCCTGTTCCAAAGAACAGGATTTTTTTGGAGGTGCCACCCAGATTTGAACTGGGGAATCAGAGTTTTGCAGACTCGTGCCTTACCACTTGGCTATGGCACCACACTATTAAATTATTATGCATAAAACTTCTGTTTTATACCAAAAAAATGGAGCGGATGACGAGGCTCGAACTCGCTACCTCCACCTTGGCAAGGTGGCGCTCTACCAGATGAGCTACATCCGCATTTGGTGCCTCCGGTCGGAATTGAACCAACGACACGTGGATTTTCAGTCCACTGCTCTACCAACTGAGCTACAGAGGCATAGAAATGACCTGTAATATAAATTACAGGTCACTCAATGGCGACCCGGAACGGGCTCGAACCGTCGACCTCTAGCGTGACAGGCTAGCGTT
>JAZSCL010000266.1:0-2517 GCA_045602905.1 Acutalibacteraceae bacterium | reverse complement strand
GTTTTTTCGGAAATGTATCCGCCTGCATCTATAGCGGTGCTCGGAAGTCCGCAGGAGCTTGGTGCCAACCATCTGATGAGTATTTTTGGAATAATAAGCGAATATGCGGCTGACAGATACATAGTTGAACCGAATAATGTTACTTTCAGGGCAACACAGTTTGCTGCCCGTCTGCTTCTCAACGGTGCAAAAAATGCACTCATTCAGCAAGAAGACGGCGTTTTCCGTGCCAACGAAATTATAGATTATTATTGCAGCGAAGAAGGCGATAGAGAATATATTGACGATTGCTACGGAAACTCAACTGAAGATTTTATTTATGATATATATAAAGGCGATTTGTCGGATTTGATTGAGCTTATGGAAGCTTTGACTTGATAAAAAACAATGAAATGAGGAATAGCGTATGCAAAATAGTATATCCAAAAATCTTAATGAATTTTGGAATGAGTATGAAGAAAAGAGAATAAAAAAACCTGAATATCTTATAGAAGACGGTCTTGATGCAGATAGAGCAGACCAATATTTTGAGCAAAAAATAAAAGTTATGTTTGTGCTTAAAGAAAGCAATGAAGAAAGCGTTCCAAGAGAAGAGCGAAAAAGAAAATCTATCTATAAAGAAAACGGGTGGTTTGCAAATTTTGGTTCTGACCGTGCAATGATAACAAAAATGATAAAAATGTATGGTTTTATACAGAATTTCAGCCCCAAAAATCCCGGAACAGTTAAGCAACAAAGCGTAAAAGCTGAAAGCAGATATAATTTTGCTTTTGTGAATCTGAACAAACACGGAAACGGAAAAGCATCTTGTGATACAGACTTAAAATCGATTATAGAAAAAGATGCCGACTTGTTAATAAAACAAATAGAGTTGCTTAAACCCGATATTATAGTATTTGGTGTTAAGAAACACTTTAAAGATTTTGAAGAAAACATACTCGATAAAATAGGCTTCAATATCAAAGTAATTTGCACTTGTCATTTTTCAAGAATAAGCTATAAGGATTTTGAAACTCAGGCAACTGAAGCACTCAAATCTCCCTAAAACAAACCACGCCTCCTGTTACTATGTATTTACAAAGTAACGGGAGGTGATTTTTTGAACAGATGGAAGGTTGTTTGCCAGATTAACAACGTTCATTCCGAGCCGATTGTTTCCGCAACGGGTGCACATGAAGCCGAAAAACTCGTCAGAAGCATGTACGCAGGGCAGACTGTCAGAATAATGTATATCGTCAAAGTCTGATATGCACCGAAAAAAGACCATCTCTTTTGGTATTCTTACCTCAATAGATGGTTATTATTTTCGGAAGGTGATATCTGTGTCAGCAATCAATTATTCAAAAGAATTTACATCCCTCTGCCGTGACAAATCAAAAGAAAAATACAAAATCAGCGATATTCAAGGCATGCACGAAAGAACAGAGACGGAAATATGCAATGCTGTTTATGAAAAAAGTTATTTGCTTTTCCTTGCGGCACATGAGGTTATAGATTACTGCAAAATCAAAGGGATTCCGTACGGTTGCGGCTTTTCTTCAAAATTTTGTTTGCTTACTTATTATCTCGGCATAACAGAAGTTAATCCTTTGCCCGTTCATTATAAATGTGTTTGCGGTAATTTTGAATCAGTAAACAGCGAAGAATATCCCGACGGCTTTGATTTGCCTGATAAAGAGTGCCCGTTTTGCAATAAAATGATGCAAGGCGACGGTCACAACCTGACCGAAATTGAAGATGACGTTCATTCTGTTGATATTCCTGTCAAATCAGAATTCAGGGATGAGATTATTACTCATCTCAAAGAAAAATTTAAGGATTTAAAAATCGAAAATCTGAAATATGTTGACCAGGATAACATTACCCATAGACTCAGATATTCGCTGTCTGTTATTCCCCAAAATCATAAACTGCCTGATGACTGCTTTACCGAAGACGTTCCGTTCGGAATTCTCATTTTAAGTGATTATCAACCGCTTATAGATTTTTCCTTACTGTCGCATACAACAAATACGGACTTACCGTCAATAAAATTTAACAATCCGCAGATATACAGCTCATTTTATCATTATGAGGAAGATGTTCTTGACAATAATTCTCTTGTGATGAATTTCATAAAATTACCGCAGGATTTTTATATGATTGAAAAAGCAACTTGTTTTTCTGAATTTGTATGCCGTTTGGGATTAACAAAAATCTTGCCGGAGTTTTCTTATAAATCTTATGATAATTTTCTTCGTTGGCTTAACGAACCCGATTCCGGCTTTTATTGTGTAAAAGAAAACATAAAAGAAATACCGTATTGCATTGAGAAGCTGGTTGAATATTTGCATAATATTGATCTCAACAGTGACGAAATCAAAAGAATACTTAAACCGGTAAATCCATACAAAACAAGAGCGTCGGATTTACTGCCTTCGCATATAGAAACGCGTTACTGGGACGAATGGCATATTGAGATAGTCGACAACAACCGCTTTCTGCAAAACAAACATAATCTCATTGCCGAAGCAATGG
>JAZSCL010000265.1:0-39477 GCA_045602905.1 Acutalibacteraceae bacterium | reverse complement strand
GGATGGGGATAAATTTTTGATTAAAAATCGGCTGAACCCGTTGTTCTCGGGAAGGGGATAACATCACGGATATTTGAAATGCCTGTAAGATACATAACAAGTCTTTCAAATCCGAGACCGAAACCGCTGTGCTTAACACCGCCGTAACGGCGAAGGTCAAGATACCAGTCATAATCCTCGGGATTCAGACCAAGCTCTTTGATTCGTGCTTCAAGAAGCTCAAGACGTTCTTCTCTCTGGCTGCCGCCGATGATTTCTCCGATGCCCATAACAAGGCAGTCGCAAGCCGCAACGGTTTTTCCGTCGTCATTAAGTCGCATATAAAATGCCTTGATTTCCTTGGGGTAATCCGTAACAAAAACGGGTTTTCTGAAGATTTTTTCGGTAAGATAACGCTCATGCTCTGTCTGAAGGTCACAGCCCCAGCTTACCTTATATTCGAACTCACTGTTGTATTCTTCAAGAAGCTTTATTGCTTCCGTATAGGTAACTCTGCCGAAATCGGAATTCGCAACGGCGGTAAGTCTTTCAATAAGCTCTTTGTCAACAAATTTGTTGAGGAATTCAAGCTCCATGGGGCAGTTGTCAAGAACATACTGAATAACATATTTAATCATACTCTCGGCAACATCCATGTCGTCGCTCAGCTCTGCAAACGCCATTTCGGGTTCAATCATCCAGAATTCCGCCGCATGACGCTGTGTATAAGATTTTTCGGCTCTGAAAGTGGGTCCGAAGGTATAAACCTTACCGAAAGCAAGTGCCATTGTTTCAGCCTGAAGCTGACCCGAAACGGTAAGATATGCAGGCTTCTGGAAGAAATCCTCGCTGTAATCGATGCTTCCGCCATCTGTTCTGGGCAGATTTTCCATGTCAAGAGTTGTTACTCTGAACATTTCGCCCGCACCCTCGCAGTCACTGCATGAGATTAGGGGGGTGTGAGCATAAACAAATCCCTGCTCGGTGAAGAATTTGTGGATTGCATAAGCTGCAACGGAACGGATTCGGAATGCCGCATTGAAAAGATTTGTGCGGGGTCTTAAGTGTGCAATTGTTCTTAAGAATTCAACCGAATGTCTCTTTTTTTGCAGAGGATAATCGGGTGTTGAGGTTGCCTCAACCGAGATTTCATCTGCGTTGATTTCAAAAGGTTGATTTGCCTGCGGAGTGAGCAGAAGTTTGCCCGTAACCTTAACCGCAGAGCCGACATTGAGCTTTGCTATATCTTTATAATTTTCGAGCTTTGCTGCTTCAAAAACAATCTGAACACCTTTGAAACAGCTTCCGTCATTAATTTCAATAAATCCGATAGCCTTTGAATCTCTGAGAGTCTTTACCCAGCCGTAAACCGTAACGGTTTTGTCGGCATAAGATTCCGGAGCGTCAAAGAGCTTTTTAATTTCAAGTCTTTCCATTAAAGTTCTCCCGGTTTAAAAGTTTGTTCCGTTCCAACCCCAGTGGTTGGCTTCTTCATATTTGATATAAATGTTTGAACGGTTGATTCCAAGCTCCTCATTAACGATTTCCGAGAGTGCAGCGGTTAATCTGTCATAAGCGGCATCGGATGTTGAGCCGAAAAGGCTGACTTCAAGATAAGCATATTTTTCGCTGTTATCGCCCTTAAAATACATGCTCATGTTATCTTCAAACGCAAGCATAAGCCATGATTCACTTTTGCCGGGGATGAGAGCGATTGCTTCGCCGAGCTTTGATTTGAGATTCGTTTTGTTTTCTTCCGTAAGGGGAGTGCTGACTGTTGTTCTGATGTATGGCATAAAATAACCTCCGTATTAGTTTACTCTTAAATAATTTCTTGCCTCAACAACAACGCCGAGGATTGAATAATCATTGTCTGTATAATTTACATAAATCATCGAGCCTGTGTCATATTCCGTGCAGAAAACGCCGTCATCAACTTCATAATGGTCGGTCATTCTTGCGTCACGAAGGTCGTTGAGAACCTCGTTTGCCTGAACATAATATTCGGCGGCTGCGTTGATTGTGTTGTCGTAATAGAAAATATCGGTGTCGATATGGTCGGTGATCGGCTCATAATTCCACTCGAAATGAGGGCAGGCACCGAATTCGATATTCTTAAGAAGAGTTTCTTCGAGATTCACTTCGGTGTTTATGGGATTGCCTGCATAATCAACTATTCCGTGAAGGATAAGCTGAACAAAAGGCACCGTGAAATATGCACCGCTTTGCGATGCTGTCGCCTTAAGGGGGATATCGATAACGGTACCGATATTCTTAAGCATATAGAAATTACCGCCGGTTGTCATTGTTGAGTGTCCCGTTGAAAGAGGAGAAATTGCTTTTGCAATGGTATCTGCAGCTTCATCGCGGAGAATACCGTTTGATGAGAAATCCGAATAAAGGATATTGCCAACATCATTAAGGCAGAATCCCGAAAAGCCGTAATATCTTGTATCACCGAGAACGCTTGCAACAAGCTTTGAAAGCTTGTTTATGCTCCGGAGATTTCTTTCGGCAGGCTGTTCATCCATATATTCGGAAATTCCCGAAACAGGAGTATATGAGCTTTCATTTTTATTGATGCTCATTGCGCTTGCACCTGAAAAACCGGTTGCGGATGAAAGCAGATTGATATCAAGATAAAGCTTCATTTTCTGAGCAGAAATATATTCGTAAAGCTCGCTTAATTTTTCCGTTCCGCCAAGTCTTGAAAGAATGTTTGCGCCATCGATATCTTTGGAATCAGTACCGCCGCCGAAAACACCCGTGTAGCGGACATTAACATTGTTTATGCCTTTGTTTCTCATTCTGATAAGCATATCGTTTGCCTGCTCGAAAGTTGTGAGAGAGGTGAGGTATCTGAACGGACCGGTTGTTTTGGACGCCGCACCCGTAAGGGTAAGACAAAACGGAAGATAATTGGATTTTTCAACATTTTTTGTTGAGAGAACAGAGTTGCGTATAAGCTGTTCACGGCAGGCAGAGGCGAGACCGGAATAGGTAGCGTTGTTGCCTGTAAGGAAACGGTAGCAAAGAGAGATTTCCTTTGTTTCCGTTGCCTTTGAAACATAAAGGGTTTCATTTTCATAGTGAACGGGAGTTACGCTGAAGCTGGGATAAACAAGGTTATATTCCGAGCTGTTTTTTGCTTTGCTTGCATTTATTGTTGCTGCGGCATCGCCCTTCTGGATAAGCGAAACAAAGGCGATACCGTTGTGTTTCATACCGAAAGCGGGGATGACGGTGCTGTGGGAATTATCCGAAGGCTGTGATGGATCGTTGCCGTAAACTGCAAACGAAAGAGGCTCGAAGGATTCATCGTAGATTGCTGTTTTGATAACTGCACCGCTGCCGTCGGGCACAAGAATAAAATCATCCTCAGAAGAAAGCATATAAGCACCGAACGAATTCAGCAAATCGAGGCTTTCAATGAAAGCATCCGGATTTCCCGTAATGTTTTCGTGGGTACAGCTGATGTTGGCGTTGCCGTCAATAAGTTCAACCTTAACAGTAACCTTAAATCCGATATCGGTTTTATCGAAGGATTCTTTTTTTGCTGTTTCTTCATTTGCAAAAATGTTATAGATGAAATCCGCGCCCGTATCGGTTGTAACGATTTCGGATGTGCCGTAGGCAACGGAATTATCTTGTGAATTACGGTAGAAAATTTCAGTGCCGCCGATTATCTTAAGGGAAACAACACTTGAATCAATTACGGGAGTAGCCGTGGAGGGAATTTCATCTTTGAGCGGCAATGCACTCCATACCTGCTGTGAGGAATTGAGCTTTATACCGAATGAGCCTGTTTTTTCATCGATTGCAAGACCTATAAGACCAGATGTTTTGCCCGTATCAATAAGCGATGCGGTGTCGGTAAAATGCAGGTCTGTGCTGACTGTCGGGTTTGCAACGGCGTTGAGTGTTACAACAGATTTGGTTGTTTTTACACCGGATTCTTCACCCTTTGAGCAGGATGAAAAAACACACATTGCAGTGAAAATACATATAACGATTGAGGCCGATTTCAATATTAATTTTTTCAGATTATTTTTTTTCATAATAGTCGGAATCCTTTGAAACTTCAAAAGTGAAAACAACGCCGCCTTCAATGTTTTGCACACCGCAGGAGCAATTATGATTTTCCATTATGCTTCTGACGATGGAAAGACCGAGTCCGAATCGGTTTTCTTTGCGGCCGTGAGCTTTGTCGGCTCTGTAGAAGCTGTCCCAAAGCTCGGGCATATCGTGGTCTGAAATGTGTTCACCTGTATTGAAAACGCTTACTTCGATTAATTTATCTTTATCCTTGCAGCCGATTATGATTTCTTTTGAGCCGCTGCAATGGGAAACGGCGTTGGTTATGTAGTTTTTAAGAACGATTTCTATTTTATCCTGTTGAGCATAACACATAAGATTATCCGGAACATTGTTTTTTACCGTTATGCCGTTTTGCTCAAAAAGAAGAGAAAGATGGTTGAGCAGTGAGTCAAGTTTTTGGCTGAGAGAGAAATATTCGGGAGTAAATGGCTGAGACTTGCTTTCAAGCTTTGAAAGCTCAAGAAGCTCAACAACAAGAGCATTCATTTTATTACTTTCGTCATTGATTATCTGGCAGTATTCCTTTATGATTTCAGGGTCATCGCTTATTCCCATGCAAAGTCCCTCTGCATAGCCCGAAATGATTGCAATGGGGGTTTTGAGCTCGTGAGAAACATTATTTATAAAGGATTTTCTCGCATTGTCAAGAGCAAGACGAAGCTCAATATCTCTTTCAAGCTGTTCGTTTTTATCCTTCAGATCCATAAGAGTTGCATCAAGAGCAGTTGAGAGAGTGTTGATGCTTTCACCCAATTCGCCGATTTCATCCTTGCCGTAATTTCCGCATTTGCGTTCGAAATTCATCTTAGCCATATCCTTGGTGATTGCGTTCATTTCAACAAGCGGCTTTGTGAATTTGGTGATAAGCAGATAAAAAATAACCGCAAGAATAATAATCATAAGAACGCTTATGGTTGAATAAACCTTGCCTGCGGCATCAACGATTTCTTCAACATCGGCAACCTCGGAATAAACATGAATTGTTTCTCCTGTATCAAGCTCGCGTGAAAAAACAAAAAATTCGGTGTTTGATGCAATCTTTCTCATGACATCGAAATTGTCAATCTCCGCAACATAGTGGTGACTTGTTGTGGGTTGAAGGTCGGAATAAAACGAACCCGGGAAAGATGAAGAAGAAAAATGGCTGTTGCTGTGTGCCGAGCCGTCATCCGACGAATATGAAAGCGTTCCGTCGGGATTGATAAGCTCAAACGAAGCGTTGTTTACATCGGCAATTTCGCTTAAGTCGAAATAATAAGTTACCGATACGGGAGAAATAAAATTAACATCCTGAGCAACGGTCGAAAGACGCTTGTAGGTCTGATACGAAAAGGTGTAAAACAACACGGGGGTGCTGAAAACGGTTATCAAAATAATAAACAGAACAAGTGCAGCAAAAAGAGTCGCAAAGAGTTTGGCTCTTATTCTGCTCAGTTTTGGTTTAACACTAAACTTTTTCAAGGCGTCACACCTCAATTTTATATCCGACACCGTAAACAGTTTTAAGGTGATTTTCACCCCATGCACCGAGCTTTGTTCTGAGCCTTGCAACATGAGAGTCAACGGTTCTGGGGTCACCTATAAAGTCAACACCCCAGATACTGTCAAGAAGTTGTTCTCTTGAATAAATTCTGCCTGAATTCGATGCAAGCTTAACAAGTATGTTGTGTTCCTTTATGGTGAGATCAACATTGCTTCCGTTGTTGTTTACAGTGTGTGCGGGGATGTCGATAACAAGTCCGTCTATTGATATTATTTCGTCGGGTTTGGACGAAACTCTGCCCTGTGCTCTTTTAAGAAGAGCTTCAACACGCTTGACAAGAATAACGGGACTGAACGGCTTTGTAACATAATCGTCTGCACCGCTTTCAAAAGACATAAGCTCATCGAATTCCTGGCTTCTTGCGGTTAAAACAAGAATGGGTACTGAGCTGGATTCCCTTATTTTTTTGCAGACCTCCCAGCCGTCATATTCAGGCATCATTATATCGCAGATAACAAGGTCAAAGCTGCCGACGGAAAAGAATTTTTCTATTGCATCTTTACCGTCAACCGCTTCAACAGTTTCATATCCCGAATTTTTAAGAAAGTCACAGACGAGCCTTCTGATGAGAGCTTCGTCATCTGCAACGAGAATTCGTTTCATTTAAACACCGCTTTCGATGTGTTTTTATATAATATATCAATTTATAATACCATACTTTATATAAATAAATCAATAGTGAATTACAAAGCACAAAAAAATTCAAAAATTTTTCTTAAAAGTATTGTTTTATATTTGCTTTTTTAGTATAATATTTCAGTATTTAAACTGGGTCGGTGTTGATTTTGTTCAAACGACCTTTCGAAAGGTGTGGTAAAATGCTCGGCAAATATGTCAGAGTAAGGGTAACTAACCCTATCCGCTCCGTAAACAGACAGTTTGGCTTTATGTATCAGCTTAACTTCGGCGCAATTGAAGGCAAAAAACGCTATGACAACATTTCTCACGGCGCATACATCATGGGAATCAACCATCCCGTAAGGACCTTTGACGGCAGAGTCATTGCTGCAATCAAACGCAGTGACGGCAGCCCCGCTGTTTACGTTGTTGCTCCCAAGAGCATGAGATTTATTTCCTATCAGATTGAGGATGCAATTGCCTTTGCGGAAAAAGGCAGAGACTACAAGTTGGAATGTCTTTACGAGCGTTCATGCGGTGCTGTGGTCTACAGAAATATCAACGGCGAAATCCGTTACCTGTTGATAAAAAACAGAAGAAGCACACACTGGGGCTTCCCCAAAGGTCATATCGAAAAGGGCGAAACCTTTGAGCAGACCGCAATCCGTGAAGTGCTTGAGGAAACGGGAATTCATATTCAGATTCTTCCGCAGTTTGCCTCAAAATCAGAGTATACCATTCAGGGCAGAGTTGAAAAATCGGTTACGATTTTCCTTGCCAAAACCAAGGATACCCAAACAACCATTCAGCGGGAAGAAATTGAGGACTATATGTGGCTCAACTATGAAAAAGCGATGGATACCCTTCGTTTTATAAACGACAGAAACATTCTTCAGAGTGCCCATGATTTTCTTGTTGAGCAGAATATAATTGAGGAATAAAAATGACAGAAACATTAGCTAATTTTTTTGTTGACCTGTTTCAGGGAACAATTCCCAAGGAACTTATAATTTTTATAATTTCCATGTTTCCCATCGTTGAGCTCAGAGGCGGAATGATAGCTGCAAAGCTGCTTGATGTTGAGCTTCTGAAAGCATTTATTATCTGCTATATGGGAAACATTATTCCGATTCCGTTTATTCTTTTGTTTATACGAAAAATTTTTCAGTTTCTTAAACGGTTTTCTTTTACAAGAAAAATTGTTGAAAAGCTTGAATCAAGCTCACTAAGAAAGAGCGAAAAGGTAAAGAAAAGCAGTGTCTGGGGATTGCTTACATTTGTTGCGATTCCTTTGCCCGGTACCGGCGGCTGGACCGGTGCGCTTATAGCGGCACTTCTTGATATGAGAATCAAGATATCATTCCCTGTTATAGCACTCGGTGTGCTTATCGCAAACATAATAATGACCGTGTTTTCTTACGGATTCCTTGGAATTCTCGGAGTATAATAATTATGGGTCTGTCTCGCAAATGGTGTGAGACAGACCCTTTTTCTTATGGCTGCGGAACAATAGGATGATCTTCGCTGATATGCTCGATTGTTATGAAATTATTTCTTGCGGCATATGCCCACTTCATTTTGAATGCCTTGCATGCACCGTCAACGGGCATATAAAGCTGACCTTCATTGCCTCTGAAAACTTCATATCCGAGGTCGAAGTCGCCGTTTTCGGTCTGAGCAATTCTGCTGCCTTCGGTGAATGTGACTTCATGCCCGTAGAGCTTAAGAGTTACCTTGCCTTTTTCACGGATGTCTTCACCGCCTGCAAATCTTATCATTGTTGCAAAAGCAATATACCATTTACCGTCTTTTTTTATGGCCGGAGTTGACATATTGCAGAGACCGAGGTCAACGCCTTTATAATAAACTCTTGTTCTGCCTTCGCCAAAGACGGGTGCAACTCTGTAGGGTCTGATTTCATCTTTTTCTTTATCTATGATGAACTCATCAACAATTCTTCCGTCATTGAGCTCGGAAATAATCGAAACCTTATCTCCGTCAACCTCAACAAGTGCGTACATCGAAACATTTTCTTCCTGCGGATAGAAGGATGCGTGCCATATTTTATCGGTGGTTTTTGTGCCGGGAGGATTGAAGTTTCCGTTTCCGAGTTCGTAGTGAACCGTGCCCTGTGAAGGTTTGTCAAAGATTTCTTCATTTTTAATGGGGAACGAGCGGGAGAAATTGTGTTCGTGACCCGAGAAAATAACATCAAGCATTTCCACGGCTTCACGCATCATGGGATAAGTGTCATCGTTTGCAAGATTCGGACCTGCATAGTAAATCGGGAAATGATGAGCACCGAATTTCCAGGTTTTTCCGCATTCCGCAATGTCTTTTTTTGCCCATTCGTTCATCAAATCAGGCTCGTTTACGCCGAAAGCAACGAAATGAGCGTTGCCGTAGTTGAACGAATATATTTCCGTCTGCCAGCCCTCAGGACCGTTTTTTGGATAAGAATATTCAAGCTGTGTATTGAAGAATTCGGCAGGCTCGGCGTAATATCTGTCAACCTCGTTGGGGAAATATTCTCTGAATCCGCGGTTATCATGGTTACCGCAAATCATCATGTAGGGCAGATGCTCCATTATGCCTTCCATGCCGTCAAACATGGCATTCCACTGAATTTCATGCTGACCGCAGTTTGTGTTGTCTCCGCCCGTGAGAATAAACTTGACATCGGGATGTTTTTTCAACACATCTTTAAGAAATTTGTTAAGCGATGAATAGTCGGGATTATAGTGGTCGTTATCTTTCTGATGGTCGGAGATTGCAATAAATTTGAATTTGGTGAGATTTTCTTCTTCGGTGTCAAACCAATATTCTTCACTGCGGAATTCATCGCTTCCGCAGGTGTAATAATATCTTGTACCCGGTCTGAGACCGGAGGGGGTTGCCCAAAAGATATTGCTTGTATTAACATCGCTTCTGAACGGCTTTACGGTTGCATCAACCCTTATCTTTTTGCCGTTTTTTTCATAATATTCAACATATCCGGATTTGACATCAATGCTTGAACGCCATGTAACCGTCATTGATGTTTTGGCATCTCCTGAAATGCTGACCATAATATGGTCGGGCTTTTCGGTTGCGAGTCTTAAATTAGGCTGTCTGTCCATTTTTTATTTCACCTTAATTCTGAAAAGTCTTGCTCCGTGTGAGTTAACATCTGCGGAAAATTCTCCGTCAGTCACGGTGTATTCTTCGTGTTTCCACATATCCCATACGCTGTATTCAATACCGCTCATTGTGATATCGGTCACATCGAAAGAAATTTCTCTTGATTTGTCATCGGTATTGAAAAATGCAACATATTTGCAGTTTTCGCCCTTTGAAGTCCAGATGATTTCGCCTTTACCGTCGCTTTCTTTACGGCTGAACTGTTTTGCACCGCTTGAATTCTTAAGCATATCAATGAGTTCACGGTTCTGAAGAAGCGAAAGAGTGAATTCATCGTTGTCACGCATTTCGCCGCCCATCATGAGGGGTGAGCGGAAAATTCCCCAGAGTGTCATCATTGTTATCTGTTCGTCTTTTGTGAAACGGGTATATCTGCTTCTGTATTCAACGAGCTTTTCGGTAAGCTGGATGTGACCGAGGGGGAGCATATCGCAGTCGGGCCATGCGCCGGGCTGAACATATTCCTGCCATGCATAGCATTTTTCAAACATTGCGTAGAGCTTGCTCCATTCATCCCAGAAATCGCCCGTCATTCGCCACATATTTGCGTTTGCGGCAAGGTGTTCATGCTCCCATACGGGTGCAGGTCCGGGAGAAAGACTGAGCACCATATCTCTGCCGCAGTTATCAATCGCCTTGCGGAGCATTTCAATTTCTCTGCGTGCGGAATAGGGATTATCTTTTGAAAACTCTGTGTTTGCAATGTCATCGCACTTTATGTAGTCAACACCCCATGAAGCATAAAGCTCAAAAATGGAGTTGTAGTATTCCTGTGCACCCTTTGCATCGGGATTGATACCGTACATATCCGCATTCCACGGACAAATTGAAAACTGCTGTGCAATATCCCTTGCAGTCACGCCGTCACACTTGATATTTGTGTTTTGATGAACAGCCTGTCTGGGGATACCTCTCATAATGTGAATTCCGAATTTAAGTCCGAGGGAATGAACATAGTCTGCAATGGGCTTGAATCCCTTTCCGCCTGCAGACGAAGGAAATCTTTCGGGTGCGGGAATAAGTCTTGAATATTCGTCCATATAAAGAGGCACGAAATTATGATAATAAAAGGAATCGGCGGTAGGTTCAGACCACTGAATATCGCAAACGATATATTCCCAACCGTAATCTTTAAGATGTTTTGCCATATAGTCGGCATTCCCGATAAGCTGTTCTTCATTAACGGCGGCACCGTAGCAGTCCCAGCTGTTCCAGCCCATGGGCGGAGTAAGTGCAAGTTTTTTATGCATATTAATCTGTCCTTTTATATATTCTTATTTCAAATTCAGCCTGAGTTTCAAAGCTTTCAAGGCTGTTTATTTTTTGTTGGTCTTCCTTACCTGTTTTATAATAGTAAGGTGTCATCCTGAAAAGATTCTGAATATCTTCGTTGTTTCTTAACTGTATTTTTGCTTTTCGCTGAACCGATTTTATCATCTCAAATCCGTTGACGGCATAATCGGGAACATCGTTTTCATAGGGATTATCATAAATTACCGCTTTCAGGTCATAAAGATGAAGCTCAAGGGGAATAACCCTTATCATTATTCCGCCTTTTTTCAGAACTCTGCGGAATTCCTCATCCGCTTCGGGTGAGAAAATATTCAGAAGACCGTCAAAGCAACCGTCTGCAAACGGTAAATCGAAAAGACTTGCAACAGCGGTTTTTATATTGCTCTTTCGCTTTGATGCAAATTCAAGCGCATCTTTTGAGATATCAACACCAATAAAATTCAGGTTGTTTTTCTGCTTTATTCCCGATGAATAATAGCACTCTCCGCATCCCGCATCAAGAATGAAGGCTTCGTCGGGAAAATGTTTTTCGCAGATTTCACAAACCGCATCAAGCAGAAATCCGTAGTATCCCGCATTAAGGAAGTCACGCCTTGCTCTGACCATAAGCCTGTCATCGCCGTGGCGTTTTGCCGATGATTTCTGTGACTGCAGAAGATTAACATAGCCGAATTTTGATTTGTCAAAGCAGTGTCCGGTATCACATTTATACAGATTGCCGAGGTCAGCCAGACTTTTACGGCAGACGGGACAAATAAAATCAATCATTTCTTTACCCTGTATTTTTCAATCTTTTTCATCATCGATCTTCCTACATCATGCATGAATCTTTCGCAAGCGGGGAGAAGGTCATCGGGGAAACCTGCAAGGAAGTTGTCAGCTTCGTATGTAAAATGTCCCTGGTAATCGATTTCGCCGAGTGCTCTGAGAATATCATCCCAATCCATTTCGCTCAGATAGGGGAGTGTGTGCGAATCGTTGAAGTTATCGTTGTCATGAATGTGGAGACAGCCTAAACGCTGACCCATTCCTCTGATCATTCCGCCGGCATTGTCGCCAACAAGACCGCAGTGACCCAAGTCAAGGCATGCAGTGAAATGAGCAGGGTCGAGAGCATCAACATAACGGTTGAAATCATCCGCAACCGAGCATACGTTGGGAACTATTCTGTTCTGAATATTATCCCAGCCCCACATATTTTCAAGAGCGATTTTAACGCCGTAATCGGATGCATAGGGTTCAAGCTTGTGATAAAGCTCCATATTCTGTTCAAACTGATTTTCTTTGAACTGAACAGGATGGACAACGCAGATTTTTGCATCGAGCATACCTGCAATTTCAAGAGCTCTTTTGAGCTTTTCAAATATATCGGCATTGTATTCCGCATTTCCGTCTTTTGCGGAGGGGAAGGGTGCATGTGCCTGTTCAAAGGTAACACCGTAAAAATCGGCAATTGAAACAAGCTCTTTTATATGTGATTTGTAATCACCCGAATTAAGGATATCATTGTCGTCTTTCATTCTGAACATGGAAAAGTCGATTCCGTCAAAACCTGCTTCGCAAAGAATTCTGACGGCGGCTTTATCGCCCAGACGGTCGCCGATTTTTTCGGTCTGATTAACAAGCTTCATGATGTACGCTCCTTTTACAAAAATATACATTTTCATTATAACAGTATATTTTTATATCTACAAGTAAAAATTTTATTTTTTCTGTTAACAATTTCTTAATTGACTTTTTGTTCAAAATAATATAGAGTATTAATGTGTAATTTTTAAACAGTCGGTTTATGTAATGAAGGGAATGAGAAAAAATGGCAAAGGCTGAATACAGAAGTTCGATACGTTCAAAGAATCTTATCAAGAAAGCATTGGCAAAGCTTATTCATGAAAAGGATATAAGCAAGATTACTGTTTCCGATATCATAAGGGAAGCGGATATCAGCCGAGGAACTTTCTATGCTCACTATTCCGATGTGCACGCTGTGGTTGAGCAGATTGAATCCGAAGAAATGAAGAATCTTATTGATTTTGTTGAACGTTTCGGCTTTGAAAGATTGGTAACCGAGGTTGATGAATTTATAGAGAATATCTGTATATATCTCAGCAGAGATGTTGAGTATTACAGAATGATTGCTCAATCCAACATTCTTAATAATTTCATCTGGCGTCTTGTAAATGTATATTATGAAAACCTTCTTGAATATACAATGAACAGACTGAATGCAAAAGACAGAGATGAGGCTGAGCTTTATATTATTTATATTACTTCTGGCGCAAAAACGATAGTTCTCAGCTGGCTTAACGGAGAAATCAAAGGCACTTCCGCTGAAATCGCTCAGAGACTCGGTAAGCTCATAAGACTCAATCAGCAATATTATTTCAAATAAAATTTACGGTGAACCGCACAGCAATTACGGTTCACCGTTTTTTATTTTATATATGCTTCAAGTCTGTATATCGGCATACCCATGGATGAAAATCTCTGCTCGTATTCTGTTTCAATGTTGCCTTCAAATCCGCTGTTATGAAGGTCAAGAGAAACATTTTTAAGGCTGAATCCGCTGCCCGTAAGCTGTTCTATAGAATATTCGAAAAAGTGCATATTGTCAGTTTTCTGATGGATTTCGGCATCCTTTTTGAGTATCACCTTATAGCTTTTCAGAAAGCGAGCATTGGTTAAACGGTGATTTTCGTATCTGTTTTTGGGATAGGGGCAGGAGAAGTTAAGATAAATCCGCTCGATTGATTCAGGCTTTATGTATTTTTCGAGATATTCTGCACCGACCTGAATATATTTCAGATTGCTTATATTTTCTTTCATTGCCTTTTCGCAGGCAATAACAAGCACGTTTGCGCATTTTTCAAGAGCAAGCACATTGATATCGGGATTGCGCTTTGCAAATTCGCAGGCGAATCTGCCCTTGCCGCAGCCGATTTCGAGCACAACGGGATTATCATTTCCGAAAAGCTCGGCAATATCAATGTATTCTTTCTTTTCTATTGCAGTAAGCACATTGCAGTCCTCACTGAAAAGCTTTATGAGGTTGTTGCATTCCGCAAGGCGTTCTTCAAGATGTTTTTTCTTTCTCATTCTCATATCAATTCACCTGATTCAGTGTGGTTTTTACCTTGGAATTATAGCATATATAATCTGTGATTTCCATAGGTATTTTTGCTTTTTTCAGGATTTTCCTCTTGACTTTTTTGGGGTGAGGGTGTAATATATAGAAGTCATAACAAACAAATGTTCGAAAGAAGGGGAAGAATGGTCAGAAAGGTGTTTGTTGATGTTTATGTTCTTGTTGATAAAGACGGCAAACGCCGACCTTTGCGGATTCAATGGGAAGACGGAACGGTTTATATTGTTGAAAGACTGCTCAACCGATGTAAGGTTAAATCGCTTAATGTAGGCGGAGGAGAGATAAGATACACTGTTCAGATTAACGGAAGGGAAACTTTTATTTATGAGGATGACCACGGTAAGTGGTTTGTTGAAGGAAAGTGTTGAAATTATCCGTAAAATAGTCTACAATATAAGAAAAATGTCGGGGAGAGGTAAAAAATGAGCAAAGAATTACCGAGAACCTATGTTCCGTTCAAAGATTGGAAAGAAAAATCAAAGCAGACAGAATACACAGAAGAAACTCCGCTTCTTGCTCCTGACGGAACTTTGCTTGCCAAGGGCTGGGCAAGAAAAAATGTTTTTACATATAACAGAGATTATGTTAAAACGGGAATAATGAGCAGAAAAGAATGGGATTTCTATAATATTCTTGCAGGCAAAATTCAGATTCTTATCAGCTTCGCAAACATCAATCTCGGCGGTTATGTCGGTGCAAAGGTTGTTGACCTTGAAACGGGTGAGGTTATTATTGATGCCATGAAGTATTTCCTCGGTGCAAACAAGCACGTTCCTCCCGCAAAGGGCGATGTTCCCAATCGTTATAAGGATAAAATCGGTTCTGCAGAATTTGACTTCAATACAAAAGAAACAGAAAGAACCCTTTGGTACAGACAGCCTTATAAAGGAAAAATCCTTGAATGCAGTGTTCAGATGGATATAATGCCCGACCTCGAAAGCATAACAACCGTTTTTCCGTTTGATGAGGATAAAACGAAGTATTTTATGACAACAAAGCAGTTCTGTATGCCCTGTGAAGGCGTTGTTAAATGGGGCGATTATGAACTGAAATTCACCAAAGAGGATTCATTCTGTACTCTCGACTGGGGCAGAGTAAATACCATTCATAAAATGGTTTGGTATTGGGGCAGCGGAACTCAGTATATGACCGATGATAACGGTAAAAAGCATCTTTTCGGATTTGAAATAACATGGGCAATCGGCAATGAAAGCCACGCAACCGAAACCTGCCTTATCTATGACGGAAAGGTTCATAAATTCGGTGCGGTGGATGTTGAAAAATTTCCGAAAGACAGATATCTGGAGGAGTGGAAATTCATCTCCGAAGACGGCAGATTCAATATGACCATGACTCCGACTCTTGATAACCATACGGATGTTGATTTCAAGGTCGGCAGAATGAACTGCCATCAGATTTTCGGTATGTGGAACGGCGATGTAACACTTGATGACGGAACAAAGCTCGAGATAAAAGATTTGTTTACCTGGTGTGAATATGTTGAAAACAGGTGGTAAAATGACAGAAAAAGAAAAAATGCAGTCGGGTATGCTTTATTTGCCCGACGGCGAAGAGATAATGACTGAACAGCTCGGTTGTCTCAACAAACAGTATGATTTTAACATGACAAGACCGACGGAGCTTGATAAGCGTGAAGCCATGCTCAAGGAGATGTTTGCCGAAATCGGCGAAAACTGCTATATTGAACCGCCTCTGCATTCTAATTGGGGCGGTCGTCATACTCACTTCGGCAGAAATGTTTATGCAAATTTCAATCTGACCCTTGTAGATGATGCTCATATCTATGTCGGCGATTACACAATGCTTGGTCCGAATGTTGTTCTTGCTACTGCGGGTCATCCCATCCTGCCCGAACTCCGTGAAAAGGCATATCAGTTCAATATGCCTGTGCGTATTGGCAGAAACTGTTGGCTGGGTGCGGGAGTTATTGTTCTTCCGGGTGTAACAATCGGTGATAATACGGTTATCGGTGCAGGCAGCGTGGTAACAAAAGATATTCCCGCAAATGTTGTTGCCGTCGGAAATCCTTGCAGAGTTCTGCGTGAAATCAGCGAGCATGACCGTGAATATTATTTCAAGGATAAAAAGATTGATATAAAATAAAAAATCACCCTACCAAATAACGGGGTGTTCATAAAACAGTAAACCAAAAAGCCATCTGATTTATTTAAAGAGTCAGATGGCTTTTTTTATTCATCGGATTTGTTAATGTCATTAATTGATTTTTGATTCGATATGAAATTAAAAACATATACAGTTAAAACAACAGAAAGTATTATCAGAACTGTAATTATAACCATAACAAAAGTTATGATGTGTGTTACAAAAGACAAGTTTATGACAGATGGTTTCACAAAACGTTCTATAACACCGCTTTTATCATAAATAACTATAAATATCATTGGAGAGAAAGCGATAATAAATGAAGAAATTTTTTTCAATTTTGTTTTCAACAAATCAGGTTCTTTAAACAAACCCATATTGGTCAAACGGGAAATAAACTCTTTTTCTCGAGTTCTTAGAAACAAAAAAAACAATTTTAATTGATAAAATAATGTCTTTCATTTTACTTCACCTTAAGTAGATAATTTTCTACCATACTCTTGTTTGCAAGTTTATCTGTTTTCATTATAAAACAATCAATTTTTTTGTCAAGTGATGTGTTGTTTCAATTACTTATATCATAAAGGTGAAATCATGCCGAAATTCACTTTGCAAAAGTGCGCAATTATACACCATTGACAGTGTATTTGCATTTGGTTACAAAAAGAAACGGCGCAACAAAAGTTACGCCGAATTTTGAAAACAAAAACTGTTTTATGAACCCCGACCTATCGGTAGGGTGAAAATTTTTATCAGAGAATTACAGCTTCATTGCAACACCCCATGCGCCCCAGATAACGGTACGGAGATTGCCGACCTTATCAGCATCGCCGATAACGTGAACGTGCTTGCTCTTGGGAGCGAGGGGAGTAGGAACATAACCAACGGACATGATAACTGAATCGGTGGGAATATCGAAGATTTTGCCTTCTTTGTCCTTAACCTTTACGCTGCCGTTGTTGATTTCGCAGAGCGATGTTTCAAGATGTACGGGAACCTTGTTTGTTTTGAAGAAGTCACGGAGATAGCTTGTGTTTGCAAGAGCTACGCCGGGAGTTGTAACAAGGTCATCCTGCATTTCAATGATTGTGGGTTTCTTGCCCTGAAGATAAAGTTCGTAAGCAATTTCACAGCCTGTAAGACCGCCGCCGATAACAACAACATTGTTGCCGACTGTTTTGTTGCCGAGAAGGAAATCAACTGCTTCAATTGCAGTGTCGGCACCCTTAACGGGAATCTTTCTTGCCTTTGAACCTGTTGCAACGATAACTTCGTCAGCACCGAGAGATGCGATATCCTTAACTTCTGTGTTCATCTTGATTTCAATGGGATATTTTGCAACTTCGCGGATATACCATGCAATGAGGTCACGGTCTTTTTCTTTATATGAGGGAGCTGCAGCTGCGATGAATACACCGCCAAGCTTGTCGCTCTTTTCGTAAAGAGTTACCTTGTGGCCGCGTTTTGCGCAAACGATTGCCGCTTCCATACCGCCGATACCGCCGCCGATAACAGCAACCTTCTTTGATTTCTTTGCGGGCTTGATGTTATATTTCTTGGACTGCATTGTTTCGGGGTTGAGTGCGCAGCGTGCAAGTCCCATTGTGTCTTTGAGGTCCTGAGTGTTTGCATGACCCTTTGATGATGAGAAGTTGAAGCAGCCGCTGTGGCAGCAGATACAGGGCTTGATATCCTCAATTCTGTCTTCGAGAAGCTTTGTAATCCATTCGGGGTCTGTGAGGAACTGACGTGCAATACCAACGCCGTCAATCTTACCTTCTGCAACAGCCTGAGCACCAACATCCGGTTCCATACGGCCTGCACAAACAACAGGAATATCAACAAACTTCTTGATGTGTGCAACATCTTCAAGGTTACAGTTCTGAGGCATATACATGGGGGGATGTGCCCAATACCATGAGTCATATGTACCGTTATCAGCGTTAAGCATATCGTAGCCTGCATCCTGAAGATATTTTGCAGCCTTTTCTGATTCGGGCATAGCACGGCCGACTTCTTTATAGTCTTCACCGGGCATTGCGCCTTCGCAGAAGCACCTCATTTTTGATTCAACCGAGTAACGGAGTGAAACGGGATAATCTTTGCCGCAAGCTTCTTTTATAGCCTTAACAACTTCAGCAGCAAAACGGTATCTGTTTTCAAAGCTTCCGCCGTATTCGTCGGTACGCTTGTTGAAGAATTCCATAGCAAACTGGTCAAGAAGATAACCTTCATGAACAGCGTGAACTTCAACGCCGTCAACACCTGCATCACGGCAGAGTTTAGCTGTTTTTGCAAATGCTTCAATGATTTCGTGAATCTGCTCAACTGTCATTTCGGGGCAGATGATGTCGTGTGCCCAACGTGAGGGCTGGGGACTGGGAGAAGCGAGCTCGTGCGAAGTATCAAGAATGGGCTTTACAAGAGCACGAGTGAATTTATTTTTGTGAAGAGGAGCAACAAGTTCGGTGATAGCCCATGAACGGCCCATACCTGCTGTAAGCTGAACAAAAAGCTTTGCGCCCGTCTTGTGGATTTCATCCATGAAAACCTTGAGTTCTTCAAACATCTTGGGATTCTGCCAGAGCCATTTACCCCAGAATGTATCACGGAGGGGAGCAATGCCGGGGATGATAAGACCAACATTGTTGTTAGCTCTTTCAAGGAAAAGCTTTGCAGCTTCCTTGTCAAAGTGACAACCGCCGAGTTCGAACCAGCCGAAAAGTGATGTACCGCCCATGGGACACATAACAATTCTGTTTTTGATTTCAACGTTACCTATCTTCCAGGGGGTAAACAATGCTTCGTACTGTTGATTCACTAAAACCACTTCCTTAATTGAATTATATCAGTATAAACATACAGATATATAATAAAATATTTAATCTGCTATGTCAAGCATATATTGATAAAGTTTTATCAATATGTGTCTGTTTGTATAAATAGCCGTGCAGGTGATTGCTTTTTATATATGAAAACCTGTTTGGAGTGAAAATGTAAAAATTCACAGTTTATTAACAAAAAAGAATTCACATTTCGGGTGTTTATATTGTATCCTTAATGAACACTTTTAAAGGAGGTATTTACGGATTGGTTTATAATCAGAAGAATTCGGATGAGGAAATCAGAAACCTTGTAAGTAAATACAGTCCCTTGATTTTCAGAATATCCTACTGCATTCTGTGCAACAGAACCGATGCGGAGGACGCTGTGCAGGAAACGTTCCTGAAGTATCTTACCAAAGCACCCGATTTCAACGGCGAGGAACACAGAAAAGCATGGCTGATAAAGGTATCCGCAAACATCAGCAAGAATATGCTGCTGCTTCGCAGGAAAAGGGAAACGGTCAGCATTGATGACATAACAGATATAGGCATAGATGAAAAGGATTATGAAAGATTTGAAATCATTATGAGTCTGCCTGCCAAATATAAAATCGTACTTACTTTGTATTATGTTGAGGGTTACAAAAGCAAAGAGATTGCAGATATAATAAATATCAGTGAGGAAGCAGTCAGAAAGCGTCTGCAGAAGGGCAGGGAACTTTTAAGAAAAGAAATCGAAAAGGAGGAGTTACTGTGACAGATTTTGTAACAGAAGAATTTATAAGGCTTGTGAGCTCGATTTCGTTGCTTCAGACCGAAAAAGACAGAATAGCGGAAAATATCATCAAAAAGAGTGCTCAGAAAAGAGAATTTTCGGGTAAATATATTGCTGCCGCATCTTTTGTGGCAGTCCTTGCGGTAGGAGCTTATCTTACCGTCAGAGGAAACAGACAAAATATAAATCTGACGTGAGGCTAAAATGAGTAAGATTAAAGAAAATCCGTTTTTAAAATTTGAAAACGGTAATTTACCTTTGGGGTTTGAAGTTCCTGATGTTTCGATGTTCGGAATGCTTAAAACAGCGGCGGAAAATCAACCGGATTCATTGGCTTATGAATATTTCGGAACTGAATGTACCTACAGAAATCTTGTTGAAAAAATCGAAGAAATATCAGCCGCTTATCAGTCGTCAGGTGTACGCAAAGGAGATATCGTAACGATTATCATGCCCAATACACCCGAAGCGGTTATCAGCATTTATGCTCTTAACCGATTGGGTGCCGTTGCCAACATTCTTCATCCTCTTTCTGCTCAGGAAGAAATAAAAAACCACATTAACCGTGTGAACAGCAAGATTTTACTGTGCGTGAGCATATGCACCGAAAAGGTTTCAAACATAATTGATGAAACTTCACTGAAAAAGGTGATTGTTGCATCGCCTGCAGAGTCTATGCCTTCCGTTATGAAAGCGTTGTATACTCTCAAATGCATCGGAAATTTCAGATACGATAAAAATGATGAAAGATTTATTTCATGGAAGGATTTTTCGCGAAAAACGGGAAAGGCTGCGGAATACTGCCCCACCGGAGATGAAAACAACGATGTTGCGGTTATTCTTCACAGCGGCGGCACAACAGGCACACCCAAGGATATAATGCTCTCCAACCGCAATTTCAATGCGTTCGGAATTCAGGCTGTTCTTACTCTCAGAGATGTAAAATCGGGAGATAAGATACTTGCCATTCTGCCGATTTTTCACGGGTTCGGATTGGGCGTTTGCGTTCATGTTTCTTTTTGTTTCGGAGCATGTTCTGTTCTTATTCCTCAGTTTGATGCAAAGAAATTTGCAGGAATTCTGAAAAAATACAAGCCTACGATGATTTTTGGTGTTCCTACGCTTTATGACGCTCTTCTTAAAGCCAAGGGTACGGATAAAATTGATTTCTCGTTCCTGAAATATGTGGTCAGCGGCGGCGATACCCTGCCCGAAAAGCTTGAAAAAAGTGTCAATGAATTTCTTGCTTCGCATAATTCCGATGTAAAAATCTGTGAAGGCTACGGTATGACGGAAGGTCTTGCGGCGCTGAGTCTTTCTGTTGGCAAAAACTATAAATCAAGAACAATCGGAAAGCCGTTAATAGGCACCGAAATGTGCGTTGTTGAACCGGGAACTGAGAATGTTCTTCCTGCAGGAGAGGACGGAGAGCTTTGCGTAAGCGGACCTACGGTTATGATAGGCTACAGAAACAACCCCGAAGAAACAGCGGATACCCTGCGTGTTCATGCCGACGGAAAAACATGGCTTCATACGGGCGATATGGCAGCTATAGATGAAGACGGTTTCGTGCATTATAAGCTCAGAATAAAAAGAATGATGATAACTTCAGGATTCAATGTATACCCCACTCAGATTGAATCGGTTATAGAGGAACTGGATTTTGTTGAAAAATGTGTTGTCGTGTCTGTTCCTCATCAGTACAAAAAGGAAGTTGCAAAAGCTTATATTGTGCTTAAGAACGGAACTGAAAAAAGTGAAGAAACAGTAAGCATAATCCGTGAATACTGCAAAAAGAAGCTTATGCATTACAGTGTTCCTTATAAATATGAATTTGTTGACCTTCTTCCCAAAACAGCCTATAACAAAATTGACTTTATGAAACTTCAGAAGGAAAGCGCAAAGGAGGCTGTTTCCTGATGCCGAAAAAACCGAGAACATGGGGATACCGCTTGCTTGCTCCCGTACTTCTGACCGTGTTTTCTCTTTATTACAGTCCGAAGGTTTTCGGAAAAGGCAATATTCCCCAAAAAGGCGCTGTTGTTGTATGCAGCAATCATAAGCATGTGCTTGATCAGTGTCTTGCGGCGCTTGCAACAACAAGACCCATAAACTATATGGCAAAATCCGAGTATTTCAAAGGTTCTTTTGCATGGTTTTTTAAGCTTACGGGTTGTATCTGCGTTAACAGAAACGGTCACGATGAGGATGCCAAATCATCCGCAAATGCTGTTCTTGCAAACGGAGGTGCACTGGGAATTTTCCCGGAAGGAACAAGAAATAAAACGGATAATCTGATTGGAGAACTGAAATACGGTGCAGCTTCGCTTGCCTGCAAAAATGAGGCTGAAATTGTGCCCGTTGCCGTAACGGGAGAATATAAATTCAGAAGCAAAACACTCTGCTCAAGAATAGGAAAACCGTTCTCAACAAAGGGGATGACGGTTGAGCAGGCAAACAGCCGTCTGCATGATGAAATTGTTGAGCTGATAAACCAAAATCTTGCAGAAGGCTACGGCACGGAAGAAGAATTTGACAGAGCAAAGAGATATAACATACGAAAAGCACAGTAAAATACAAAACCGGCTTGCACAGATTGATTCTGTACGAGCCGGTTTGCTTTATTAATTATTTGGAGAATCCGCCGTTAACGGTTATAACATTTTCCAGTACAACCGAAGTTGTTTCAACGGGTGAGCTGCCTACTTTATAATTGTTGAGAACAATTTCAACGGTATAGCTCCATGTTCCGTTGATGATTTTGCCATCGGGACCTATCAGTACTTTTACAACGGGATTTCTGTAGTGTATGACCGTGTTTTCTGCGGAAACTTCAATGGGAAGTCCGAGGTCATTGAGCTGAGTTGTTACAACCTTGATGTCGCCTACCGTGGATATTGCGTGACCTACGGTGCCGCCGAGACTGTCACTGTTTGCGCCGTCAGTCTGCTCTTTCATAATCATTTCGATTGCCGTATTCTGACCGACCGCATAGATTTTCGCTTTTGAAATGTCAGTGCCCGCAATGTTTTCGTATCCGCCCGTAATTCCGTCGGTTTCCTTTGAGTTGTTGGCAAGCAGTTTTGACATGATCGGCATTATGAAGTCAATAACGCCCTCATACTGACCGTTGTTTATCGAAACATCTGTCAGAGCGATTGCCTGCTGCGATTTGACTGATGAAGCGGATTTTTTTGCCGCATTTTTGTATGCTTCAGCGATTTCATTATTTGACCAAGCGGTTAGAGGTTTAACCGAAATTGTTGTTGAAACTTCGGTTGATGCCGTGCTTGCAGGACCTGCAGCGGCAGACGTGATTTCGGTGAGAGCTTCTTCCGAAGTGTCAACCGCAACGGTGATTTCTTCTGCGTAAGTGCTTTCTTCGCAGGTCTTTTTTGTTGTTTCTTCCTGAGCTTCTTTCATAGTAACAGCTTCTGTTGTTGTTTCCGAAGGCGATTCGGTATTGCCGTCATTTCCGCAGGCTGTCAGTGAAAAAACAGTGAAAACACAAAGAATCAATGCAAGGAATTTTTTATTAATCATAATTATCGCTCCGTTTTATCTGAGTGTGAATTCTGCGGCTGAATCCGAGAATCCCTTGTTGTTGCCGATGGTGTTGAGAATCATATGCTCAAGATTGATTTTAACCCCGTCTTTTTCAAGCTTTGGTTCAACTTTTCTGAGAACAAACGAAAATCTTCTGAGGAAGGTTGAAATCATATTGTATACGGGTGTACCTTCGGTATACGGCTGGTCACCCGAGAAAATGCTCAGACCGACCTCGGCAATAAAATCAGTCAGCTTTCTTTTTTTGAGAGATTTATCAATTCTGATAAACAAAATCCTTGAAAGAGTACCGAGAGTTGCGGTTTCGATAAATTTTTTGCCTATATTTTTCAAATGTCTGACAATTCCTTTGCCTCCGCTGAGTGCATCGGTAACTCTTGTTACGATTGCCTCGCCGAATTTTCTGTCAAAAAATTCCTGAGGCTCAAGACCGTTCATATCGTAGCCGAAATCACCGGTATCAAGAGACTCCACTTTCATAACCGATTGATTGTCAACGGTTATTTTTCTGTATTTTGCGGGGCTGCCCACAAGACAAGATGTGCAGATATCTATGAGTCTGTTCCCTTTTTCGCTGTAATATTCATTGATGCTCTGTATGTGCATATGACCCGTAAAAACAACTTCAACGCCGTTATCCGCAAGGAATGATGCAACCTTACGCCACTCCTTGATTTTTGCATCGCCTACCAGATCAAAAACGGGAACGGGAGGAATAACTGGGTAGTGGCAGATTGCAAAAACGGAACAACCGTCGGATTTTGCTTTGTCAAGCTGAGTCTGTGCCCAACTGAAAAGTTCGTCATCCATTGCACCCTTGGGATTATTATAACTGTCGCAGTTTATGGCAAGCATTCTTACACCGTCGGCAATTTCCGCAATGTATGAATGAGTTCTGTTATCAAAAGCAAGCGCATCGCCGTAGCCGAAGTCGCGGTACATACCGTAAAGCGAATCAAATGCAGCGCCCTCAACCTGAATGCGTTCATCGTTTTTATATGCAGATGAATAGTCATTGTAATCGTGGCCTGCTGTTATAACGAAAATCTTTTTACCGCTTTCTTTGAGCTTATAAAGCTCTTTTAAAAAGCTTTTGTGGCTTTCTGCTTCTCCGTTTTTTGTAAGGTCGCCCGGAATAATAACGGTATTTGTTTCTTTATCCTCTGCAATGCGGTTGAAAACCGTTTTTACTATTGCACTGCTCTTTTTCATGAAATACTGCTCTTTTTTCATGTATTTACCGTATTCTTTTCCTTCTGCACCCAAAGACGGCTCGAAATAGTGGGTATCGGTTAAAAGATAAAAACTTACAGAATTCATATAATTCATCCGCTTTCTGTTTGATGTTTCAAATGTATATTATCATAATCGGGGTTGGTTTTACAATAGTAATTTAATCGAAACGAAAAATATATTTGATTATAATCTTTGAATCCGATACTTGATAGCTTTGTTTGTATATGGTATAATCTGATATGATATTAAAGCATTAATCAATCTGTTAAAGCAGGAGGAAAGCCAATGCAAGCTGTTATTAAATTTTTATTTACAATATTCACAACTGTTTCGATTCTTTGTTCGAATCTGATTTCGCCTGCACCGGTTTATCCCGAAAGCGAAAACTTTGATTTTTCATATCTTCAGTATCCCGATGAAGCAATCATAACTCTCGAAGAAGCGGGTCTCACTGAGCAGGAGCTTGTCGGACGTGCTTCGGCTCAGCTTCCCGAATATGTTCAGTCGGGCGGATATGATGATATCAACGGCATAACCGTTTCGCCCTACTATACGGCGAAAATCAGCGATACCGAAATTCCCGTTTATGCTTCTGTTGTTTTTATACGCGTTGACGATACGGGCACATTGCACTCTTTCTCCGAAATCTATATTGATTCAAGCGAAGATTTTTCGTTCAACATTGAAATAACGGGTGCGGATGTGACGCTTGAAAATGCTATTGTTCTTCCCGAATCTCACGGAGTGAAAGCCCGTTGCGAAAACAACACTGTAACCGCATCAATCAATAAAACCGGAAATTATACCTTCCTTTTCAATGGTGCAAATCAGTATTACGGCTATACCCTTATTGTCCGTGAAAAAATCGATGAGGATGCCGAAATTGCGGCATACATAGAGAAATACGGTGAGGATAATGTCTGGGTTATCGATAAAGGGGTGTATCAGTACGACTATGTCAACCTTGTTGCACACAATAATCTGGTGATTTATCTTCGTGAAGGTGCTTACGTTATTGCAAACCATCTTTTTGATATAGACTGTGCAGAGGATGAAAACAAATATTTTGAGCCCGGTGCATACGAAGATAATGCAATCGGTCTAACAAGATATCCTTTTCTGAATTTCTTCAACTGCAATAATGTAACTCTTACAGGAAGAGGTGTGATTGACCTTACCCGTCTTGACAGACGAGAACGCCGCGGAGTTGTTTTCACTAACTGCAGCAACATCAACATAAGCGGTATCAAAATCATAAATTCTCCCGAATGGTCGTTCATATCCTACTGCTGTACCGATGTCAGCATTGATAATGTTGATATAATCGGAAACCGCGGAAACTGCGACGGCTTTGCAATCTGTAACAGCCACAATGTAACCGTAAGCAACTGCTTTGCCAGAGTGGCGGATGATACTTTTGAGGTCAAAGCACTCGGCGGAATAATGGACAGCAAAAATATCACCTTCTCGGACTGTATTGCATGGGGCGGTTACGCAAGATGCTTCGGCATAACAGGCGAAGTTAACAAAGCAATTTCCGATGTTACCTTCCGTGACTGCGCCGTCGTTTACCGTGACGGAATATGGGATAACGACAGAATCGGTTCGCTTGTTGTTGTAGCTGAGCAGACCAAAGGCAGTATTGACGGCATTCTTTTTGAAAATATTGAAATTTTCCGTGACGAGGGCAGACCGATTCTCGTAAAGATTTACGATGAAGAGGCGGAAAATTTTGAAATAAAGAATGTTGTTTTCAGAAACATATCATACACTTCTTATATGAAACCCAAAATAGCGGGTACGGAAAGCGATACAAATACCGTAGAGGTTGAGCTTGAAAACATAACCGTCTGCGGAAAACGTCGGTTTGCTCCTCAGATGATGTTCGATATCGGCGAATACTGTGATGTTACCGCACGCTGATTTTCTCGTTGATAAAGCAAAAAAGGCATAAGACAGAATTGTATTCCGTCTTATGCCTTTTTTGCTTTATAATTTTTAATCGGAATCAGGCTGCTGACCGTCATGTGCAAGCCATTTGCAATCCGTGATTTCCATGTTTGTGAATGTTGCTCTGAAGGAAGATTCCTCGGGGCTGCAGGCATAGATGCCGAAACGGATTTTTTCGCCGCCGTTAAACATATGACAAACCCTCATCTGACGGAAAATCACTCCGTCATCTGAACATTCAACACAATAATCGTCTTCTCTGCGGCTGAATCTGTACCACATTGATTTGATATTTGCATCTATTTCGGTTGTTGCCCAATCTGAATAGCCGTTGTTTGTTACAACAGTGCCGAGATGCTGGAATTTTTCGTTTTCAAACTCAACTGAGCCCTTGAGCCAGTTATCCGAATCAAGATACATAACAATTCCGCATTGGTCAAAGCGGTGCTTGCTTTCAAACTTAGTTCTGACAACAAAAGAAAAATATTTTTCATCTGTTTCGGTCTGAAAAACAGGCGCATTGTCATTCCTGAAATGATAATATGTTCTCTGCCATAAATCCGTGTGAGGATTTGTGATTATTTCAATTTTATTGTTGCTTGCGGAGTAATCCGCAGGCTCTCTTGTCCATTTAAAATTTCTGATATCAAAAATCATAATAACACCTCATCAAAAATTGCTTCAAGATAATCCGCAACGCAGCCGTTCCGACACTTTGTTCCACAAAAAGGGCGAGCTTTCTCCGTTCGGACCGGCAGCACCGTATTTTGTTTTCGGAAACCGCCATGCATTTTTGCTTCCGAATAATAATGTGTTTCAGCTATAATATCATCGTGAAGATCATTATTCTTTAATTTCATAAGTGTTTTTGTCGAGGTCAATTATAACTGAGGTGCCGTCTGAGTAGGTTGCTTTCTGCTTACGGTAGTTTCCGAGAAATTCGTGCTTCACCATTTCTTTATTGTAAAGCTTTGCCTGAAGTCTGCAAAGAGGTTCAATGCGCTTCAATTCCTTTTTCAGTTCTTCGTCGTTCATCATTTCAACGTCTGCTGTTCGGTTGTCCGTACCTATTTTACGCAGTTCGTTGCCGTAAGGATGAATGTACGGCATACCTGCATTGAGTGCACCGTATAAATCGCCGTCATCACCCTTTGGAATACCCCAGTTATTGAACCAATTCCATGGTACCATTATGCAGTCATGATAAACAAGATTGCCGAGAGGAACAGGGATTCCGACAGCTTTGCCGTTTTCCTGCGGAATGAGTGCGTGCGGTCCGTGGTGAACGAGTGCAAGATGATTGATCATCTGCATTCCGGGTTCTTCCGATGACATAACAAAGCCTTTTTCATTAAGATAATCGAAGCATTCTCCCCGAAGCTTCATACTATCTTCTCTTGTAATTCTGTGGTCTTTGTGGAAGCACTCATCACCGGGCATAATTGAAAAAACATCAAGATATGCCCCCTGAACGTCTACGCCGTTCTCTTCAAGCTCCGCATAGGTTTTCTTAACGGCATCAAGAGCGAAGCGCGAACAAAGATAAGTGTGTTCACCGCCGTCCCAGATTGAACAGTAAGGATTTGAGCCGTCAATGTTTGTTACGGCTTTGTTTTTGTCAAAAACGGGACTGTCATAATAGTAGTCTCGGTATTGGTCATGAAGAGCAAAAACATATCCGAGCTCACGGCTGACACGTGAGAATTCTTTAAATCCGTCCCATCCGCCAGCCTGTTCGCAGGGCGGAAGGATATAAGGATGATTGTTATCGTAGCCGTCTTTTCCCCAGCCGTCTGTGTGTATATACAGCTTTTCGAGTCCGAGAGATTTCAGCTTTTTGATTTGTTCGGCTCTTTCGCGGAATGTGGCGCAAAGAATTTCGTTAGAGCCGTTTTTATCGTAAAACTGTGATTTCTCATTGATTTTAGAGAATATTTTATGATGAAGAACCGGTGCGCCGATAATGTTTTTTATGTTAGGATTTTTTGCGATTTTTTCATCTATGGTAACAAGCTGATTGTTTTCAATAAGATAGTTGCGGTAATCTTTTGCAACGGTGTTGTAATCGCCGTTTTCATGGAATATGAAACGAATTTTTCTTTCATAAGACAGCTTTCCGAGCGATGAATTCCAGTAAACCGAATTTATAAACGCAAAGTGTTTTCCGAAAGAGGAAAAAAATGATGCATCGTACGGAGTTTCGACAATGGCAGTAAAGGAATGACCGTCGCATACTCTGCCCCACAAAGGCATATATGCATCGCCCGAATTTATCTGGCGTTTTATGTGCGTATAGCCTGTCATAGGTATAAGATGTTTTATCTTGCCATCGGGCATAATGAATCCCTGACGCATCGGGTCAACGTGATATGAATTCTTCCCCTTGTGTTTTGAATTGAAAGGTGCGGGGAAATAAACAGCATCAATATCGCAGTCTGTTTCACTTTCAGCTTTAAGAGAAAAAACAACGGTGTTTTCTTCGACGATTTCGGCAGTGCAGATAAGAGTAAACGGGTATTTTTTGCCTGACGAAACGAAATCCGAATAATATACAATTGTTTTATCCTCAGAAATTTCAGCCTGTTTTTTCTTTGCAGAGTGCAATGGAAGAACAGAGGTAATATATTTACCCTTGGCGTTCTTTTTACGGACCGTAATATACGGCTTTCTGCCGTCGCTTACCCATGAGAAACCGTTATAAATAATTTCATAGTTTCCGCTTTTTTTGCTGAATTTGATTTTTAAATCGGATTTTGACACAATAAAACCCCTTTACATCAATGTCTGTTTTAAATAGCTCAACCGAGAAGAGTTTCGGCAGTCTCAATCTGATTATATCACAAATATATTAAAAAACAACCTGTTATAAAATATTGCGATATTTGCGTATACTCATTTTTATAAAAAATATGAAAAAAATATAGACCATAACGCCGTTTGAAGCGTCTTATAGGTGAGATGCGGAATACGGATTAAATAAACGAAAGGGGAGTGATGTTCATATGGAAAATAAAGCGGTTCGCTCAACCGTTAATCTGGACGGATATCACTTCCTCGATATCACCGTTTACGAAGATCGGAGAACGGTTATAACAGAGCTTGTTGTTCCCGATGGAAAACCTGTTATGATTTATGCGGAACGGTTTAACGAACCAGTTGATTATCTGAAAAGAGGAATAAAAGCAGGAATAGATTATGTGTGTTTTGAAGAAAAACCCGAGGTTTTGCAGAAAAAAAGAAAAGGTAAACGACGGTTTGATGAGACTCTGAAAAAAATAAAAGAAGACAGCTCAATTTGATTTTTTCTCATTTTTCTTCCTTGTCACTTTTTACCGCCGCTGTTTTGCGGCGGTAAAAAAGTGGAAAACAGTTGTATTAACAATCGTTTTTCAAACTCTACAGATAAGTTATTGACACAAATATTTCTCTATAATATAATTTAATAATAGAAATATTTCTAAATATACGGAGAACAGATATGGATGCAGGAACAGAAAGAATAGCTCAACTCGTATCGGAAATTCAGAACGGAAACGGCAAAGCCTTTGACGAGCTTTATAAGCTCACAAGTTCAAGGGCTTATTTTGTTGCACTTCAGATTACAAAAAATGAGCAGGATGCAGAGGATGTTTTGCAGGAAAGCTATGTTAATGCGCTTGCAAAGATAAATTCCCTCGAAAAACCCGGAAGCTTTGTAAGCTGGTTTCATCATATTGTTGCGAATAAAAGTAAGGATTCGCTGAAAAAGAAAAAGCCCACTCTTTTTGAGGGCGGAGAAGATGAAGCTTTTGAGGTTATTCCCGATGAAGATACCTCGTTCAGTCCTGAGGATAACCTCAATCAGGCTGAGCTTCAGAAAGCGGTAATGGAGGTTATCGGTGAGCTTACCGAAGAAAAACGTGCTTGTGTGCTGATGATGTATTTCGAGGAAATGAGCGTAAACGAGATTGCCGAAACGCTGGAAGTTCCGGTCAGTACCGTCAAAAACAGATTGTTTACCGCCCGTAAGGATCTCAAAGCCAAGTTTGAAAAGAGGGGTATTACCTGCGTTTACAGTGCGGCACCCATCGGTGTTGTTATCTGGGCGCTTTCAGGAATGGCGGAGGCGGTTTCCGAAACATTTACGGGAAGTGCAGCGTCTGCAGGTGTTTTAGCGAAAATTACGGCAGCAAGCTCCGCAACTGCTGCAACAACGGCTGCAGCCGCAACGGGAGGTACAGTGGCGGCATCAACTGCAGCGTCGGCAGGTACGGGAGTTGCGGCTAAGGTTGCAGCTCTTACCGTAGCTCAGAAGGTTGTTGCGGGAGTGGCAGTAACGGGAATCGTAACTGCGTCGGCGGCGGGAGTTGCAACTGTTGTCAACAATTCCGTAAAAGAAGAAACAACAACTTCAACAACCGCATATACCGAAGAGATAACCACTCTTCCTACAACAGTATTGACCTCTGCCATAATGGCGATAATCGAAAGCACAACTGAAACAACAACCGAGCCGGCAACAACCGTATCAACAACTGGAAGAACCACAACCAAAAAAACAACCGAGAGAACAACGGCAACAACAACCGTTAAAACAACGGCTTCAACAACTGTCTTAACAGAGCCGACAGCAACAACATCGGTACCGGCAACAACTACTGCCACAACAAAACCGAAAACAACACGAAAAACAACAACAAGGCGCGATTATTCGCTTTATACCTCAGCTACAACCGCTTCCACAACAGAAGCTTCAACAACAGTTGAGGAAACAACAACCCGCAGACGGACAACAACCACCACTTCAACTACCACCACAACGAAAAAACCTGAAACCACAAAGAAACCCACTACAACAGAACCCGAAACGAACGAAATAACAACCACAACAACCAAAGCGTCTCCCGCAACGGTAGTGGTCAATGTTTATGATATCAACGGAACGGTAATTGATGTTTTGTACGATTCGGTGGAGGCGGGAGAAACTCTGAGTGCGGACTATGTGTCGGAACTTGCTCTGAATGCAGGGTATTCACCCGATGGAGGAATTTATATTGAAGAAGGAGAAAATCATTCATTCGGAGACACTGCTCAGGCAGGTGAAACATATAAATTCATGGCTCAGCTTTTAGTCTGAAAATACAGACCGAACTGTGATTTAACTCGTCTTGTAAGTGTAAAGGCAAAAAGACAAATTTTCAGGAGGTTATCAAAATGAAAAAAGCATTTGCAAAAATTTTATCCGTTGTTCTTGCGCTGACGATGCTTTCGGCTATTGCTGTTGTGGGATTTACAAGTGCTTCAAAAGCTGAAGCGGCGGCAGTCAGCATTTCAGAGCTTGCCGTGGGTGATTTGATTCAATACGGTTCATATCCTCAAACCAGAATAAAGGATGAAAATTTGATTGATGAATTGAATGCTTTGGATCTGAGTTGGACTTATTTTGATTATTATTACGGTGACGGCGATACCAATTCAATGGTGTTGAGTGAATTTATGAAATATTCGGATGTTGAATATAAAGGTGAAAAATACCGTGCCGTAGAGTTTTCGAGTTACAGACCCGATCCTACTTATTTTCCGTTGACCACAGACGGAAAATGGTCAGAACAGGATGAAAACGGATATGTTATAAATACTGTTTATTGGTTCAGATTCGAGCCTCTGACATGGCGTGTTCTTGACCCGTCAGACGGCTATGTTCTGAGCGAGGTTGCAATTGATGCACAGGCTTATCAGAACCTCCATTATACTTATATGAAATATGTGTCGGGTCAGTATATAGATTTTTACTATAACAGCACGAGCCGTGAAAACTATGGCAATGACTATGCCACAAGCTCAATAAGAGAATGGCTCAATGATGATTTCATAAATACGGCTTTCACCGTTTCTGAACAGGAAAACATAAAAATAACCGAGCTTGACAATCGCTGCATGAACGAGGAAACTCCCGAATATGACAGTGAAACAACATTTGATAAGGTTTTTCTGCCTTCCTATTTTGAAATAATCAATGCCGAATACGGCTTCGACGCGGATGACACCTCCTGTGAAGCCCGTAAACGCATAACAAGTGATTATGCAAGAATTCAGGGTGCGGAAATCGGAAGAAGAAATTATTTCCCTGCAGGATTTGCGTTCTGGATGCTTCGTTCACCAGGCAGAGATTCCATGCGCTACGGCGGTGTTGACAATGACGGTGAGATTGTGGATACGGGATATATGAGCTCGGTATCTGCGTCGGTTTGTCCCGCAATCAGGCTTGATACCGCTTTGAAGGTTGAAAAGGTATATAAGGTTTCCTATTCCTTTAAAAAGGTTGCCAACGAGCCCGAACTTCCGTGCATTTCCGTTGCAAAAGCCGGTGAAACAATAATCGTTCCCGAGGCAGATGAATGTTCGGGATATTCGTTTGACGGCTGGTATGATGACAATGGAGTAAAATATGAGGCGGGAAGCGAGTTCACCGTACCGCAGGCAAATGTAACGCTTACGGGTGAATATGACGAAAACATTTATACTGCGTATTTTGATACAAACGGTGCCGAGCCTGTTGACCCTGTGACAAGATACTATGATTACAGTTTCACTTTACCTGTACCTGTAAAAGATGATTACAGATTTGACGGTTGGATGCTCGACGGAGAGCTGATAACCAAAACCTACATGGATATGCCTGCAAGGGATATAACTTTGGTTGCAAAATGGACACAGCTTTTTGATGTAACATATCTTGATGCAGACGGCTCCGTGTATGAATATATGCCGAATGCTGCCGGCGGAGGCGATGCGATTCCTTATTCAACGCTTGACAGACCGCAAAAAGAAGGCTTGTATTTTGATAAATGGGTTGACAGCGAAACAGGTGAAGAAATTGAAATTATGCCTGAAAAAGACCTGTTCCTCGAACCTGTTTTTAAGGAAAGTGATTCCGGAAATACGGGAGAAGTAATCGATAAAGATGCCGTAAAAAATGAAGTTCTGACATTCAGAACCGAATTTTACAGATATGACGAAGCAACGGATGACTGGGTTCAGACTTACGGAGTTGCTAACGGAGACAGGATAAAGGCAAGATTGTTTATCGATACAACTTATGCCACAAACAGCGGCGAAGTTTTGATCTTTTATGACAGAAATATGTTTATGCTTAACACCTCAGACAGCGTTCAGTCAGGTGATGACGGATTATTAGAACTTAAAACAAATTCCGACCCCGACAGCTCTGCATATATTAACGGTGTTACAGGTGTTTATATTGATGCTGAAGATTCAAACTACGTAATTGATGGCCTTTATGAAGACGGATATATAACAGATGAAGAATATTTAGAAAAAGGCAAAATACTGCTTACATTCCATTTTGATTCATCAATCAACAGAAAAATAAGCGGTGAAAAATGGTTTGCTGAATTTGATTTTGATGTTATCGGATATGGTTCAGGTACTTTGTATGTTCCCGAAAACGCAATACAAAATCCTGATTCCGGATACTATGCGTTTATTAATGTTCCGATAGGCGTTGAGGGCGAAACCTGTTTTAACAATATAAACCTTTTTGATGTTGACCTCAGAAAAAATGTGTATAGTGCTTATGCCGCAACGGAAGGCTGCGTGAATTTTATTTTAGATGGCGGCTTTTTATATGGTGATGACGGCACGGAATACTATGATTATTACACTGCTTACGGCTATATCGGTGAGTCCATATATGCTCCTTCTCCAATGCGTGAGGGTTTTGTGTTCTGCGGATGGATTGATGATTACGGCAATCAGGTTTATGAACCGATTATTATACCTTATGAGGCAACAACGTATCGGGCAATCTGGGAATGTTGCCTTTATGAAGTCTGTTTTGATGCTAACGGCGGCAGATTCTATGATGGAACAGAAACAATGTATCAGTATTATGAATACGGAAGCATGATTGATAATTGGGAAATTCCTTACAAAGACGGCTGTGAATTCGCAGGCTGGTCAACCGAGCCTTACGGAGAACCTGTTTATGATTACGATATGGTGTTGCGTGATCCTTACGACGGCCAGACTTTCTATGCTGTTTGGCAACCCATCAATTACACTTTAAGCTATAGTTTTGAAGGTGATGTTCCCGATGGTGCAATCTCACCTGTACCCGTTACCGCCGAGTACGGTTCAACGGTTGAGTTGGCTTCCCCCGAGTTGATTGATGGCTATGAGTTTGACGGTTGGTATTTTGAAGGAAATCTTTATGAACCGGGTTCAGCTTTTATTATGCCTGCAAGCGATGTTTCTCTGCTGGGAGTGTGGATTGAGAAAGCTCCGGAAATATATAGAATTATATTGGATGCCAACGGCGGACAGTTTGCTGACGGCTCGGAAATATTCGTAAGAGAGTATACTGCGGGTGAAGAAATCGGCATTCCCGATTATCCCGAAAAAGAAGGCTACGATTTTTGCGGTTGGGTTGATGAAAACGGAAATGTTGATATTCCGCAGCAGATGCCCGAAATGAATTTGCGTCTGTTCGCAAAATGGGAGCCTGCGGTTATTTCTTACACTGTTATTACATATATCATGAACACGGAAGGCACTTATGATTCCGTAATACAAAACATGGATGGAGTTATGGATGAATATATTCAAGTGCCGATTCCTGAAATTGAAGAAGGATTTATTTTACGAGAGGATAAAAGTGTTCTCGGCGGTGTTATTCATCCGGATGCGGTTTTTGAAATTTATGTAGACAGAGAAAAATACAGCATAACCGTCAACGGTGAGACTGAAGAATACTATTACGGAACAGAAATCAATGAGCCTGGAATTCCTGAGCTTGAAGGACTGGAATTTACCGGATGGTCTGATACTCAAGGAAACAAAATTGAATTCCCGTATACAGTTAAAACAAGCGATGTTGAAATCGTTCCTATGTGGAAGGTTTCCGAATATGAAGTGAAATATATCGTTGCAGACAAAACTTTTGAATACAAAGTTTCTTACGGTGCAGAAGTTCCGGTTCCCGATGTAACATCGTTGGACGGTATAATTTTCGAATATTGGAAGAATGAAAATGGGGATAAAACAGAAATTCCGGTGACAATGCCTGCAGAGGATCTTTTGTTTGTTGCAAAAACAGAAATGATTCTGAGTTCCGATGCCAACGGTGTAACCGCAACATTTGATGACGATTGTTTTGAGAACGGATCGGATATGAGCAAGGTAAAGCTCGTTGCAACAGAAGATAGCAATGACCAGTTGTTAAGCGGTGGAGATTTTGTTATCGATAATGAAACCGGCAACCGCTTCCTTAAAACGGGACTTTTCAACATTAAAATGTTCTACGGTGAAGAACCCGTCAGATTCAATGAAAACAAAACTGTAAAGCTCAGAATTCCTCTCGGAAATAACAAGGGAAGAAGCTGCTATAAGGTTATACACAGAAAATCCTCAGGAGGAGTAGAAACCTTTGATATCCGTAATCCTTCTGAAAACTACCAGGATGACTGCTTGATTGTTGAGGTAAGCGGATTCAGTGAATTTGAGGTTTATACTATCACCTACGAAGACGCGAAGCTTATCTCTGCACCTGCAAAGACCAATTACACATATAAAACAGATTCCGTTGACCTCAGCGGAATTGCGATTGAAATAACATATGCCGACGGAAGAAAAGAAACCGTAACCGATACGTCAAGAATGAAGGTTGTCGGATTTGATAACACGAAGATCGGCACACAGACCGCAACCGTTGAGTGCGAGGGTCAGACTGTTCAGTTTGAAGTGACAGTATCCTACGCATGGTGGCAGTGGATTATCAGAATTCTTCTGCTCGGTTTTCTTTGGTATTAAATAATGTAAAAAGGGGCTGCCTCACATTCTTAGTGAGACAGCCCGTGGTTTATTTGGTAATAAACTGAGAATCTGCGATTTCTGCAATTTCTTCAGCGGTTGTTGCTTTGTTCATTCTGTCTGCAACTTTGCTTCTTCTTTCGCGAAGCTCGCTGTACATAAGGTCTCTTTTTTCAGCGGAGAGGGGATAGAAGAATTTGGGAATAATGCCGAGACTGCTTGTGATGATGGGAATACCGGTTCCCAAAGCGAATATCCACCACTTGGTTTTGTCGCTCTGCGTTCCGACTTTAAGTCCCTGGATATAACCAACCTTATCCATAACAATGCTGTTAACGCTGCCCATAACCGCCTGCTGAAGCTTTGCAATGGTTGACTGTGCAACGCCTATCATTGCTTCTGCACGGTAGCCGTTTTTCCATTCACAGTAGTCCATGGATTCGTTGCTGATTTCAGCAGGAATAACTCTTCTTAAACCGTAAACGCACATTTCGAAGATTTCTTCAATGCCCATCATAGGCAGAATAATTGCCTTCTTCATGAAGTTTTTGTTTATTGAGCCTATTCCGAAAACAATCAGCCAGAGCATATCTGTCCATGCGTCCTCAAGAATCCACAGTGCTTTTGTTGAGAAACGCTTTCTGAGAGGTTCAACAAAGCCGTAGCTGATAAATTTAATCGGGAATGCGGGAATACCGACAATTGTTTTCCATGTGATTGAACCGATAACGTCTATGTAGAAATTGGTTCTGCTTGATCCTATACTGAATCCCGAAAGGAAAGAGGAAAGAACCTGTATGAACATCGGTTTGTTCGTCAGGATAGCCTTAATACCCTGAATAACGCTGGGTTTTTTGATTGTCTGAGCAACTCTTTCTCTTGTTGTGAGGAAGAAGAAAAGACAAAATCCTGCACCCAGAACCGCAAAAGAAATACCAAAGCCGGAAAAAAGCTTCGGAAGCTTGATTTTAACCTTGTCGTTGATAACAAGGTCGTAGATGATGCCGAAAACCTGTTTCGGTATATCCTCAACGAAATGCGACATAAGGTTTGCCGTTGCAATCAGCCTCGAACGGTCAAGCGGTTCGGGGGTTATCGTAGAACCGAAGCCTGCACGGGATATTGCGGTAAATGTGTTGGCTGTTTCGGTGATAATGGACATTGTAAAATAGAATATCCATTTCGGAAGATAATCGCCGGGAGTGTCGGGGAACATGAACGGGATAAGCCAATACCATAATCCGAGTATGGTCAGAGGGAGCTGACCGAGAAGAAGATACGGTCTGAATTTGCCCCAACGTGTTCTGGTTTTTTCAACGATAACACCGATAAAGGTGTCGTTGAAGGTATCCCATACGGTTGCAACTATGTTCTGAATTGCAAGATAACTGAAATCGATTTTAACAACATCGTAAATATATCTGTCTTTGAAATCGTTGATGTTAAGGCTTGCAGCTGTATCTTCAAGAACATAAGCAACAGTTTCCTTTACACCGACAAAACGTCTGCTCTTGAGAAGAACAGAGTTATCGGCACCGGTTTGAGTTATTTCTCTTTCTGTTGACATAGCACCACCTGCCTTCTTAATTATAAAAATATCTTATCATAATCCGATTATATTTGCAATATACAAGAAATAATAAAACTGTTGAATATTCTTTGCAAAAATCGAATATAATTAGTACAGGAACAAGGAAAAAAGAAAAATAATTCAATTTTTTTAATAAAAGCTATTGACTTTTTCTTGAAAGTGTGTATAATAATAAAGCACTAAGCAAACAGATATCGCGGAGTAGAGCAGTTGGTAGCTCGTCGGGCTCATAACCCGGAGGTCGCAGGTTCAAGTCCTGTCTCCGCAACCAACAGATAAACCGTTGACACACAAGGCTTTTCAGCTTTAGGTCAGCGGTTTTTCTTTTTGCTTTAAGCTCCCTTTTTGGGCGAAAAGTTCAACAAAAGTTCAAGTCAATTCCAAAAAATCAATATTTTATGATAAAAAATCACCCTCTCAACGCAAATACGCCAAGAGGGATAAAACAAGTTTTTGGTGTTGTTATGCTTTTTTGAGGAAAATATCTGATAAAATTTCTGCACTTTGTTGGTCGGCTTCTTCCATAATGTGGGCGTATATATTGGCTGTTGTTGATACTTGAGCGTGTCCGAGCCTTTTTGATATACTCACGCTGTCAACACCTTTGTAATAGAGCATCGATGCCATAGTGTGACGGAAAGCGTGGGCGTTCAGATGCGGAAGATTATGCTTTTTACTGAACTTTATCAGAAAATCTGAAACAGAATCCGGGTGCATCGGGTCTCCGCTATCTCTTGTAAACACAAAACCTTGGTTCTGATAATAAGCTCCGAGCCGTAATTGCTCCCTTGCTTGCCATACTTTATACTGTCTGAGCAGCTCAATTGTTTCCGCAGGAACGGCAATGTAACGGTTTGATGTCTGTGTTTTGGGAGTATCTTCATACACTCCAATATCCGGCTCATAAAGAATAGAATTGCAGATATGGAGCTTATTGTTCTTAAAATCAACCGATTTCCATTTTAAACCGAGAATTTCTCCCCTTCTCGCTCCTGTGATAAGCAACAAATGTACAAGTGTTTTCCATTTGATTGTTTCACTCTCAAGAGCTTCCCGTATTGCTGCAACCGTTTCCGGCTGATAATAGTTCACTTCTTTTCTCTCTGCCTTCGGGAGCGTTGCGTTCCTTGCCGGGTTAAAAGGAATCAACTGTTCTTTGACAGCTTGCTCAAGTATGGTTGAAATAAGACGGTGATGTTCAAGTATTGTCTTTGCCGAAAGTTTCCCGCCTGTTCGGGTGTTCTGACCGTCCTTTTGCAGTTCAGAATAGAAATTGTTGAGAATGTCCGGGCGTATTTCTTTGACCTTATAATGCCCTATATGGGGATATATTCGTGTTGTCAGCTCACGGTATCGGTGTATTGTGCTGTGTTTTACTCCCCTCTGCTCTTTGAGGTTAATAACATACTCGGCGTATTCCTCAAACTTCTTTCTATCATCTGAAACAACACCCGATTTACATTGTGATTCAAAAACCGCTGCGAAGGCTTCAGCCTTTTTCCTTGCAGCTTTTTCCGTCCAAGTGGATTGCACTTTGAAGGTTGCCGTAAAAGGCTTGAGCTGCTTACCGTCAACGCCTTGACCTCTATACACTCTGACGCTGAAGGAAATGAGCTTACCGTTTTTATCCCTTCTCGGTGTGATATTTGCCATTATAAAACCTCTCTTTGGTTATTCAGGGCATCGGTGGTGCAATACCCGGTGTTGTTTATGTGCTTGCTCCTGTGGTGGTTGGTGTTGGTTAAT
>JAZSCL010000264.1:0-19590 GCA_045602905.1 Acutalibacteraceae bacterium | reverse complement strand
AGCGCCTGTGTTTTACCGTCGGGAATTTCGCCGTTTATAACCATATCAACAGCCTTATTAAGCGGAATACGCTCAACCTCAAGGAATTCATCCTCATCAGGGTGCATATCCGTTTCCTTAAGCTGCCAGCCCGCGTAGAGGTGAATAACCTCGCCCACGTAGCCGGGGGTAGGATAAAACTTGCCGAGATCGGCATATTTCTCTGCTTTTACGCCCGTTTCCTCCTCAAGCTCACGCTTGCCTGCCTCAAAGGGGTCTTCGCCTTTTTCAAGCTTGCCTGCAGGCAATTCAAGCACAATCTCCATATAGGGATATCTGAACTGACGGACAAAAATAAGCTCGTTATCATCTGTCAGCGGTGCAACGCAGACACCGCCGTTATGCTCAACAACCTCACGGGTACAAGGCTTGCCGTCGGGCAATTCAGCCTTGTCACGGCGTACATTTATAATTTTTCCTTCGTAAATATAATTTTTTTCAACGGTTTTTTCAAAAAGCTCCATTATATTTCCTCCAAGACCATAATATATTTTTAATGAATAACGGATAATTTCGGATATGCTCCGCCTGTGAACAGAAATATCTGTTATTAATTCTCTGAAATCTATAGGGTCGATGTGGGCATCGACCCCTACAACAAAGGGGTAATATATGAATTATATCACAAAACCGTCTGTAATGACAACGGAAAAGCAAAGAAATATTATTTTTTCTTTAAAAAAGGCATATCCTTTTCTGAATGTGCGGATTATCGGCAAATCTCTGTGCAAGAGGGAGATTTTTTCGCTCAGTATAGGCAGAAGCGAAAACCCTCTGCTCATCACCGCAGGCTATCACGGTCAGGAATGGCTGACCTGCCTTGCTGCACTCCGCTTCACCGAGCTTCTTCTTCACGCAAAAAGCAGGGGTCTTCCTCTGTGGGAAACGAGCATTGCCTGCATCAGCCGTGAAGTAATAATCGTGCCGTGCGTAAATCCCGACGGAGTTCAGATTGCAATAGACGGTGCGGAAAGCGCAGGCGGATACCATCGCAGCGTTGCAAAAATCCAGTCTGAATCAAGTGAGAAATGGAATGCAAACGCAAGAGGAGTGGATATCAATCATAATTTTGATGCGGGCTGGCACGAGCTTCGCAGAATGGAAACCGAAAGCGGAATCCTCGGACCTTCTCCCCGTCGCTACGGCAGTTACGCACCCGTCAGCGAGCCTGAAACGGCGGCAATCGTTGACCTTTGCATGATGCGTAAACCGAGAATGGCACTTGCTCTGCACAGTCAGGGCGAGGAGATTTTCTGGGAATACGGCGAAAACCGACCTCACAGAAGCCTTGAGCTTGCACGGATTTTTTCCGCAGTCAGCGGATACAGACTCATTGAAAACGAGGGTCTTGCATCTCACGGCGGCTTCAAGGATTGGTTTATAGATTTCTTCAACAGACCTGCATTCACAATTGAAATGGGTAAGGGTGAAAACCCTCTCCCGATATCGGATTTTGAGCCGATTATGGAAAAGCTTCTGCCGATTCTGACTCTTTCGGCAATGCTTTAAGATTTTCTTCATAAATCTTAATAAATTCTTAAAGGTTTTGCCCGTTTAATTTTAGAAATTGAAGGATTATAATAAAGCCATAACAAAAAACAACTCGGGGGAAATAAAAATGATTATCAAGCTTGCGCTTCTCGCTCTTCTTCTTTCATTAACGATTGCCGTATGCGTTTTCTCGGGCAAACAGGAATCTGCAGAGCAGAATATCTGAAAAAAGAACACCTAACCCTTCCGATGCTTGTTTTCGGAAGGGTTTTTGCTTAGAGTGACGGGAGCTGTATATTTATATATTGTTTTTTATTACAGGATATGCTATTATAATTTAAAATCCGCAAGGGAGTGAGTGAATGTTTGCCCGAATCAACAGCATGGGTCTTTTCGGCATCGACAGCTACATGGTCGGCGTTGAGGTTGACTACGGTCAGGGATTGCCGAGAATAGACCTGGTCGGTCTGCCCGATACCGCTGTCAACGAATCGAAAAACAGAGTTCGCTCCGCAATGAAAAACAGCGGATTTTCCTTCCCTCAGAGCAGACTGACAATCAACCTTTCTCCTGCGGATATCCGCAAAGAGGGTCCCGTTTACGATTTGCCCATTCTTATGGCAATTCTCAGAGCGGGTGAACAGCTTCAGTGCAACATCGATGACTGCGCCTTTGTGGGCGAATTGTCGCTTGACGGACTTGTCCGCCATGTCAACGGCGTTCTCCCAATGGTAATAAGGGCAAAAAAGAACGGAATCAAGCGTGTTTTCGTGCCTGCGGATAATGCCCGTGAAAGCTCGGTTGTTGCGGGAATTGATGTTTATGCAGTTGAAAACGTTAAGCAGGTTGTGGATTTCTTAAGAGGAGAAGCAGAGCTTGAGCCTGTCAGATTCGACCCTCTGCCTGATGATGTTTTAAGAGAACCGATGCCTGATTTCCGTGATGTTATGGGCCAGCAGGAAGCACGCTATGCTCTCGAAATTGCGGCGGCGGGCGGACATAATATACTGATGATAGGACCTCCCGGTTCGGGAAAGAGTATGCTCGCAAAGCGACTGCCGTCAATCCTCCCCGATATGACCTTTGAGGAAAGTCTGCAGACAACGGAGCTTTATTCTATAGCGGGAGTTCTTCCCAAGGAGGTTGCGCTTATCCGTGAAAGACCGTTCAGGTCGCCTCACCACAGCGTTTCACCTGCGGGACTTTCGGGCGGCGGAGCAATCCCCAGACCGGGCGAAATATCCCTTTCCCACAACGGCGTTTTGTTCCTCGACGAGCTTCCCGAATTCAACAAAACCGCAATGGAAGTTCTGCGTCAACCCATAGAAGACGGAAAAATAACAATCTCCCGTGCAAGTGCATCGTTCACATATCCGTGCTCGGCGATGGTTGTTGCGGCAATGAATCCGTGTCCGTGCGGATATTACGGCCATCCGAAAAGAGAATGCAGATGCACGGGGAATGCGGTAAGCAAATATGTTTCCAAAATTTCGGGGCCGATGCTTGACAGGATTGATATTCACATCGAAGTCCCGCCCGTGGATTTTGAAAAGCTTTCAAGCAAAGTGCCTTCCGAAAGCTCTGCGGATATCAGAAAAAGAGTCAATGCCGCAAGAAAAATTCAGCAGGAAAGGCTGAAGGGTTCAGGTGTGAGCTGTAATGCAAAAATGACTCCCGCACAGACCAAGGATTTCTGTCAGCCAACAAAAGACGCAATGTCACTGCTTGAAAGGGTATTCAACAATCTTGATTTTTCGGCGCGTGCCTACGATAAAATCCTCAGAGTTGCCAGAACAATTGCAGACCTTGAGGGATGTAAGGATATTGAAACCCACCATATCGCACAGGCTGTGCAATATCGGAGTCTGGACAGAAAGTTCAGAATGGGATAAATAATTATTGATAATATATGACAAATGTTGTATAATAAACTGATAATATTTTTTATGGAGAAAATGTATGTTAAAGCTTGAAAATGTTTCATTCAAAGTGGATGTTGACGGCGTCGAGCTCGGAATTGTTGACGATGTCAGCATCGAAGTGCCCGATGGCGCATTTACCGTCATAACAGGTCCCAACGGCGGCGGAAAATCAACTCTTGCCCGCCTGATTATGGGTATCGAAAAACCCACAAGCGGAAGAATTTTATATAATGATATTGATATCACAAATATGTCTGTGACAGAAAGGGCAAAGCTCGGCATCGGCTACGCATTCCAGCAGCCTCCCCGTTTCAAGGGGCTTACGGTTCGCCGTCTGCTTTCCCTTGCGGCAGGCAGCGAGCTTCCCGTTGACGAATGCTGCGGATATCTCACAAGTGTGGGTCTCTGCTCAAAGGATTATCTCAACCGTGAGATGGATAACTCACTTTCGGGCGGCGAGGCAAAGAGAATTGAGATTGCAACCCTTATGGCACGCAAGCTCGGTCTTGCAATTTTTGATGAGCCTGAGGCAGGTATTGACCTCTGGAGCTTTTCCATGCTCGTTGAAAGCTTCAAGGCAATGAGCAAGGGCAGCCATCAGAGCGTTATCGTTATTTCGCATCAGGAAAGAATCATGCAGCTTGCCGACGAAATGGTGGTTATCGCAGACGGTAAAATCCGTGAGGTCGGACCGAAAAACGAGATTTTCCCCAGACTCATGGGCGAATTCAATGAAAACTGCGGCTTCAGAGGAAAGGAGGAATAAACAATGGAAAAAATCGACAGTGCATTACTTGAATCCATTGCGGACCTTCATGAAATTCCCGCAGGAGCTTATAATATCAGAAAAAACGGCGAGGGATTCTCAAGACGCTCAACCGCAAACATCGAAATCGTAACAAAAACCGATAAACCCGGAATCGACATCATCGTTGCACCCTTCACAAAGAATGAAAGCGTGCACATTCCCGTTATCATAACCGAAACAGGTGTTGATGACCTTGTTTACAACGATTTTTATATCGGCGAGGGTGCGGAGGTGCTGATTGTTGCGGGCTGCGGAATTCACAACAGCGGCGACGAAAAATCACAGCACGACGGTATTCATACCTTCCATATCGGCAAGAATGCCAAAATCAAATATGTTGAAAAGCATTACGGTGACGGCGACGGCAAGGGCGAAAGAGTGCTCAATCCCGTGACTGTTGTTGAGCAGGAGGAAGGCTCGGTCTGTGAGATGGAAATGGTGCAGATTAAGGGCGTTGATTCCACCGTGCGTGACACAAAGGCTCATCTTGCGGCAGGCGCAAAGCTCATTATGACCGAAAGACTGCTCACCCACGGCAACCAGTATGCACGCTCCGACATGGAAGTTTATCTTAACGGCGAAGATGCATCGTCGCAGATAATTTCACGCTCGGTTGCAAAGGATAATTCAAAGCAGATTTTCCATCCCAACGCAATCGGTAACGCAAAGTGCAGAGCACACGTAACCTGCGACTCGATTATCATGGACGATGCAACCGTAAGTTCAATTCCTGCAATCACGGCAAACTCAGCCGATGCACAGATTGTTCACGAAGCGGCAATCGGCAGAATCAACAATGACCAGCTTATCAAGCTCATGTCCTTCGGTATGAACGAAGAAGAAGCTGAAGAAGTTATCATTCAGGGATTCCTTAAATAAAAACCAACGGAGATACCTCTTGCAGGCATCTCCGTTTTTGCATATTCCGGATTTGGTCATTCAGCACTACCGAACATCTGTTATTTATTATCTATTCAATATTCTTTATTCTTTAAAATCTAACAGCAGACCGTTGGTCTGCACGGAACGACACAGAGGTCGTTCCCTACGGTTAAACTTAATTACTGATTTCTTCTCCAATGGAACAAATATTGCTGGGCGATTCCTCTGACACCGACGGTGCATTCGGGCAGACCGTCGGGATACATCTCCGCCATGATTCGTTTTACCCACACATCAACGGGGAATGCATCAACCTTTCCGAATCCGTAGAGGAGTGCGCACTGCGCAACCTTTTCGCCAACGCCCTTTATTTTTATCAGCTCATCTCTGCCGTCGTCAAGCGGAGATGAGTAAATTTTTTCAAAACCGATTTCACCGTTTGAAATTTTTTCAGCCGCATCGATAATATATTTTGCTCTGAATCCCGCCCTTATCGGTGCAAGCCCCTCAACTCCTGCCGCAGCAACCTTTTCGGGAGTCGGGAATGCGTAGTCATCTCCGCCGAGGTGTTCGCCGAGAAGTCGGCAAAGGCGGTCAATAATGCCCTTGATTCGGGGAATATTATTGTTTGCAGAGATAATAAAGGAGCAGATTGCTTCCCACGGTTCCTGCCTGAGTACACGGATTCCGCCGCATTCCGTAACCGCTTTTTCAAGGTGGGAATCCGCCTTGAGTCTTTCACAGATTGCGGAATAATCACGGTCAAGGTCAAAATAAGGCTTCCAGATATTCTCAAAATCCTCTTCGGAAGTGCCGATAAACTCAATTTCGTTTCCCGTTTGCCTTAAGGTAAGCGGGCGTGAAAAAGCAACTCCGTGCCACTCGTTTTCGCCTGTTTGTATCCAGCGGAATGCTTGACCGCAGTCAAGAGTGCGTGACAAATCAAAGCAGGAATTTTTAATTTTTACGGTGTTTTTTATTGCCATTTTCATATTCTCCAAAATGTAATATTATTCCTTGAACAAGAAAAAAATTGCTATAATTTTTTCGACAAACGCTGACATTTTGTAAAGATTACACAACCGAAAGTATATTCTAAATAAGAAAAATAAAGTTATTCACGCAGTAAAACCTATAAAAATCACGGATTTTGAGGGTAGTTATACACTTTTTCCACACAGTTATCCACACAAAAAGTGGAAAAGGTGTGTATACACGGAGTATATTCAACTTTCATAACCGTGAGTATAAATTATATTTTATCTGCCAAAAATAACATGGAAATCAGCGTGAAAGGGGAACTTTTTTTGATAAAAGGGGTCAACAGACAGGTTGTTGAAATAACTCAGACTCAGTGCGAATATTTTGAGAGGGTGCTGTTTTTCATAAAGCCCGAATATTCCGCCGTCAGCGAGGGAGATTTGCGTGAAAGAGCGTCGATTATCGCTCAGAGTGCGGGTATGCCGCCCGCAACAAGGCTCAAGAAAAACAAACTCCGATTTATTCTCAGCATGAGTGCCGCAGCCTGCGGAGGTGCAGTGGTCAGCGGAGTGATTTTTCTTGTGACATCATTTTTTTGAGAGGCAGAACTCCTTCATTTCGCATTCAGCGCACTTCGGTCTGCCCGAAATGCAGGTGTCTCTGCCGTGAAGCACACAGCGGTGGCAGAAATCGTTGCTCTCTTCGGGAGGAAGAATCTCACGAAGCTGCATCTCAACCTTAAGAGGGTCTTTTGTTGCAACAAGACCGAGAAGGTTGGAAATTCTTATAAGATGCGTGTCGGCAACAACTGCAGGCTTGCCGTAAACATCGCCCATAATGAGATTTGCGGTTTTTCTGCCGACTCCGGGCAGACTTGTGAGGTCATCTATGTTATCGGGCACGCTGCCGCCGAAATCGCTTATCATTTTTTGGCACATTCCAACGATATCCTTTGCTTTTTGCCTGAAAAATCCGCAGGAATGAATAATCTGCGCAACATCGTCAACCTCCGCCGCCGCAAAATCTTCAACTGTTTTATATTTCTCAAACAAGGCGGGAGTAACAAGATTAACCCTTGCGTCTGTGCATTGTGCCGAAAGTCGGGTGGCAATAATCAGCTGCAGGGGATTTTCGGCATTAAGGGAGCAAATGCTGTCGGGATATTTCTTTTTGAGTGCTTCAACCGCAAGAAGAGCACGCTGTTTTTTTGTCAAATCAATCACCTCATCCGAAAACATTATAATATAAATGAAAAGATTTTTGAAGATGCAATTTTTAATTAACTATGAATTTTTAACATATAGAGGCAAAAACGGTTGATTTATTTTATAAATTATGATAATATTACTGTACCTAAATAAAATAGGAGGAGTATCCTATGAGAAACAAATTTACATCCGGATTGTGTGTTATGATGTGTCTGGTGATTTGTCTTTCGATGTTTGCCGCCTGCAGCATCAAGGATAAAAACACGGATAATACCACAACAACACTTTCTCCCGATAATCAGTGGTATGTCGGAAACGGTACATACGAACCCGTAGTTCTTGATAATGTTGAGCTTGCCGACCTTGTTAATGAGGCACTCGGCGAAGAAGCCAAGAATTTCACAGGTGACCTTAACACCCTCACTCCCGAGCAGATTCAGAAGGTTGAAAACCTTGCTGCCGATAAGGGTCTTATCATCGAGAAAGACGAAGGCGGTAACACCGTTATCAAAGAATTCGAAGTTCCCACAACTCAGGCAACGCCCGAGGAATTCAGCCAGATCATGAATCAGGCATCGGTTGTTAATCCCAGCAACGTAACACCTTCACAGTATCAGGAAATTTCGAAGGTTGCAGACGATAAGGGCATGGTTGCAATCACAAAGCCTTCAAGCAGTGAAGTACAGGTTATCAAGCCCGTTACAACCGTACCCGTTCAGAACAACAACGTACCCTCAAGCAGCGTTGTTATAACTCCCACCGGCCCATCGGTTATCAATCCCACAGTTCCCGTTAATCCCACGGTTAACGGAACAACAAATTCTTTTGCTCCTTCGGTGGTTCCTTCATCGCAGCCGACATCGCATCACACTGCTCCCACAGACCCCGTCGGAACATCAAAAACAACCAGACCTTCAGGCAACACAACCTACGCTACAGCTCCCACATACACAGCAGGAAGCACAATGGGTACAACCAAACCCATTCCTCTTGCCGCATCAAAGTGGGTTAACACATACGGCGGCTCAAAGAATGATTTGTTTGCAGATATTTCGGCAACATCAGACGGCGGTGCTGTTGCAGTCGGTGTAAGCTTCTCCACAGAGGGAAGAAGACCCGAAGCAACCCAGACAGGCACCTGCGGTATAATGGTCAAATACAACGAAAAGGGCAAGGTTGCATGGAGCAAAATCGTTGACGCAAACGATTCCGTAACATTTGAAGATATTGCCATTCTCGGTGACGGAAGCATGATTGTTGTTGGCTACACATCCGCAACGGATTTCTTCTCACCTGCCGAATATAAATGCAGCGGAACAACCGAAGGCGTTATCATGAAGTTCAACTCAAAGGGCGAAGAAGTATGGAGAAAGGCTATCGGCGGAAGCGCAACAGACCTTATCTACAGCGTATATCCCATGAGTGACGGCGGCTTTGTTGTAGGCGGTAAGTCCGAATCAACAGACAGCGACTTCAAGAATATCGGTACACAGATAAGAAAAGCATTTGTTTTCAGATGTGACGCAAGCGGAAACATTATGTGGAAGCAGGCTCTTTCAGGTTCAAAGCACTGCAGCGTTGACGACCTTGTTGTCAGCCCCTCAGGCGAGGTTTATGCCGCAATTTCAAACGCATCGGGCGACGGCGAATTCGCAGATCTTGAAGGTGCAAAAACAGGCCGCAGAACAGCAGTTGTTATGAAGCTCGGCAACGGCGGCAACATCCTCTGGAAAAAGCTTTTCTATGATACAGGTGCAACAAATCTTCAGAGCATCGCTCTTTCACCCGACGGCGGCTGCGTTGTTGCAGGCAGCTACACTTCGGGCACAGGCGGAAATCAGTATTCCTTCAAGAGCTTTATCAACGGCGGTGCTGCAGGCACTCAGGACGGCATGATTATCAAAATCGATGCTGCAGGCGTAACAAGATGGGTGCTTCCTCTCATCGGCATTGAAAGCGATTTTGTTACAGGTATAACAAGCATTAACGGCGGCTATGCTGTTACGGGTTACACCGCATCATATAACCGTGATTTCCCCGTTCCCATCAAGGGTAACTACGATTCATTCATCTACACAATCACAGAGCACGGAAAAGCAAAGAATGTTTATTCATTCGGCGGCACACTGAGCGATAACGCAAGAGCAATCTGCTCAAGCGGTTCATCACTTTATGTTGCAGGTTCAACCAACTCGGCTGACGTTTATTTCGAAAACTGTGAGAAGAAGGCTGCCGAAAAGGCTGCCAAGGCATATGTTTGCCGCTTTGAATTCAGCAACTGATAAAAAATCAAGACTTGCATGGGTGAAAGCTCATGCAAGTCTTTTTCTTTGTTTATCGATTGATAATTTTTCTGTCAATTAAAACACCGAGACGGGTGTTGAAGAATTTGCTGATTTTCTTGGGAGGAGGCAGAGTTTTTCTGAATCTTGCGAGATTTCCGTCATCGCAGGTAAACGGCTGAGAGAGGCATATTCCGCCGTCTCCGAGGAGCTGTGCTCTGACATAGCATCCGATTTTGTCGCCGTGGTCGGGAAGAGAGATTGTTGAGATAATTTCGCCGTCTTTTTCAAGGGTATTGCTCTGAATGATTTCGCCGTTTGAAATCCACTGAATTGCCTTGCAGTTTGCGCCGCGGACTGTGATTGTGTCTGCCTCGTCGTCAACGGAGAGAGCTGTTACCTTGGGCAAAGCGCCAACACCCTTGAAGTTTTCGCCGAGCTCATTTTTGGCATACCGTGCCTGAGAGAAGAAACAGCCGTTTTCCATAGCGAAACGAAGATTTTTTTCGGAATATTCAGGCAGAATAAAATCCATGAAAGCGGTGTCAAGCTGGTCGGTCTGATGGGCGTCGCTGTTGCTGAAGCCCCACACGGTGCGTTCACCCTCGGGGATAAGCACCTGAAGAAGCTCATCCCAGAGAATTCTGTCGCTGCGGTTGGGAATGTCGTACATATTCAGCACTTCCATACCCACGCAGGATTTATATCTTCTGAAAAGGTCAGCAAAAAATGCTATGTTTTCTCCGACTTTTGCACAGTCGGGGTCTTTTTTTGCCCTGAGCCAGTCGGTGGGATGATTTATATGGGAGATTCCGCCGCTTTCTTCAATGATACGGATGGGATTTTCGTAATCATTTTCCTTGCCGCAGATGCCCTCAAGCTTGTTATCGGTGAAAAAACCGTTGACATGGTTGAGCACGAGCACAAACATATTCGCCTCGATGCCGTCTTTTACGCACATGATTCCCCTTTTCTTTGTGCGTTTGCCTTCGGCAGTTTTATAGGTGCCGTTAAGCAGAGCCTTGTAGTGCTCCGTTGTGGGATGGCATCTTTTGCCGTGCCAGAGATTCTGGAAAAGGAAAAGAGGCACGATTTTGGGGTCCTTATCCCATTCTTTGCCGTGCACGCCGTGCTCTGTCATGGCAAGAATGTCAAAATCCAAATCATATGCGGCGTTAATCATGTCGGTCATGGTATCATTTGCGTCGCTGTAGGTGGAATGGGTATGGAGATTGGTTTTGTAGTGGTTTTCCTCGTTTCCGATAAGAGAAGCAACACTTTCATAGGGATTGACGATTTTGAATTTTCTCATGTTTATTCTCCTTTATACACTCTTTTTACGGTCAGACTTTCACCCGTACCGATTTCACCGAGACCGATGAAATTATTTTCGGGGTCATAGATTCTGAAAAGTCCGAGCATACGGGGATATTTTAGTCTTTGCAGGTCAAGCTCACCGCCGTTTGAGAATCGTTTAGCCTGAGCGGCAGTAACCTTTATTGGGGGATAACCCTCCAATGCACGGTCAACGGGCATAAGCACCGAGCCGATATTGCCTTCGTTTATTGCGGATTCGAGCTCTTCGAGAGTAACGGCATTCTCAACGGAAAAACCGTTTGCCTTTGTGCGCCGAAGGTCGGTGAGCACAGCACCGCATCCGAGCATTTCGCCCAAATCTGAAATAATAGTGCGGATATATGTGCCCGATGAGCACTCAACAGCAATTGAATATTCGCCGTTTTCTTCGTTTGAGGAAATCATTCCGATGGAATAAACCGTAACCTGCCTCGGTTTTCGCTCAACCTCGATTCCTTTTCTTGCGAGGTCATAGAGCCTCTGTCCGTTAACGGAAACAGCCGAATACATAGGCGGAAGCTGACTGATTTCGCCCTCAAAGCATCTGAGAGCTTCCCTGACCTGTTCTGCCGTTGATTCAACGTTACGGGTTTTGAGCACATTGCCCGTGATATCGAGAGTATCCGTAACCGTGCCGAGGCGGAAGGAAGCAATATATGCCTTGTCATGGCTCGGCAGAAGCTCGGAAAATCGTGTTGTGTTGCCCAGCATAACCGTCATAACGCCCGTTGCCATCGGGTCAAGAGTGCCCGTGTGGCCGCACTTTTTTTCGCCGCAGAGTCTGCGCACTCTTGCAACGGCACCGAATGAGGTTATTCCTTTTGGCTTATCTAAAATTATTATACCTGTCATTTAAACTGTCCTTTACGGTTTCAGGAAATGCTGTGCCCAGCAGAGCTTGCCGTTAGCATCGGGGTCGGCGGCAATGCCGATGCCCGTTTCGGTGAATTCGGGATTCATAAGGTTTTCGTAGTGAGTAGGGGAATTCTTCCACGCAAGGCAGACATCCTCTGCAGTGCCGTAGCCCCAGCCGATATTTTCGCCTGCAGAGCCGGTGGTGATGCCCGCTTCTCTGATAATGGTTGACCACTTTGAGAATGTGGGTCGTGTGTGGGAATGAAGTCCCGACCACGCAATTTCCTCTGCCCTTGCACCTGCGGAATTCATAAGATTTTCGTTGAGTTTGAGGGGTGCGACACCTTTTTCGGCACGGTAGCCGTTGATGATTTCGAACACCTTATTTATCATATCGGAATATTTTTCCCTGTTTTCTTTAACCGCGGGCAGAAGGTCAGCATATGCCGCAACATAGCCTGCACGGGTGAAAACCTCGGAAACTCTTGTGTCGATAACAACTTCGGAGCCGTCTTCAAGCTTTTCGTAATAGGTTGTTATTGCCCTGCTGACAAAAACACCGTATTTCAGCTCGATGTTTTCGGTTTTTTCCTCTTTTCTGTCGTATTCGATATATGTATACGGAGATGTTGTTGAGGGTTTTGTTGCAGGCGCTGCCGTGGTTGTAGCCGCTGTTGTTGAAGGCTTTGTTGTTGTCGGTTTTTTGGTTGTTGTAACCTTCTTTGTGGTGGTTACTTTTTTGGTTGTTGAAGGTGCGGAGGTTGAAGCCTCTGTTGTTGTCTGAGAGGTTGTAACGGCGGCTTCGGTTGTTGTTGTTTCCTGCGTAACCGTTTCGGTAATTTCCGTGATTTCTTCCGTCTGTGCGGTTGTTACGTCTTCGGTCAGCGTGAATGCTGTTGTGTCAAGTGCATCGCTGTCGATTTCACGGCAGGCAGTCAGCCCCAGCGAAAGCGATAATATAATTGCGGCGGATATGATTTTTTTAAGCATAGTTAACTCCATGTCAGTCGATTGAATCAAAAATTATTGTTGCGGAGAATCTGTCTCCCGAAACGGAAATGTTCATTGTGCCGCCCTGAAGCTCAACAAGGCTCTTGGCAATCGAAAGTCCGAGACCGTTGCCCTCGGTGTGTCTTGAGCTGTCACCTCTTACGAAGCGTTCAAACAGCTCATCGCCTTCCACATTAAGCTCGGAGACTGAAATGTTGGAAAATTCAACGGATGCTTTACCGTCATTCTTTTTAAGAGTGATTTCAACATCGGTGTCGGGAGCGGCGTATTTGCAGGCGTTGTTGAGGAGATTCGAGAATATTCTCCACAGCCACTGACCGTCGCCCATAACATAGACTTCTTCTTCAGGCATATCGATTCTGGGAAGAAGGTCGCTCTGCATGAATTTGATTGAGAATTCTTCGAGTGACTGCTGAAGCATGATGTTGAGGCTTGTTTTTTCAAGGTTAACCTCAACATTGCCCGATGAAATCTGAGATGCTTCAAGCAGGTTGCTCAGAAGCATGGAAAGCTTGTCGGTATGCTTTGCGATTGTTCTGGTGTATTCCGCGCGCTGTTCCTCGGTAAGGTCGTCACGCTGAAGGAAGTCAACATAGTTTTTGATTGAAGTGAGGGGCGTTTTAAGGTCGTGGGAAACGTTGGTTATAAGCTCGCTCTTGAGCTTTTCGCTCTTGAGCTCCTGCTCCATTGCACGGTTGATTTCTTTTTTGATAAGGTCAAGATTTCTGCCGTGAGCACGGATGCTGGATATTGAAAGCTTGTCCGTAACGCTGTCACCCATAATACCCTCTGCAATTCTTTCGCCTTCCTCCTTAACATAGTGAAGGTTGATTGCAATCATTGCAAAAATGGGGATGATAACAAGCCTTGTAATTGCCCATATGGTGATGAACGTGAGCAGAATATTGTTTGCAGGCTCAGGGTCTTTCTTAAGAATACCCATGTATGCAATGCCGATAAGGATTCCTGCTTCCATGAGGAAGAAGGAAACAATGCCGATAATCAGCTTGCGGAATACGGAAATATCGGAGATTTTTCTTCTTAATTTACGGGGAGTTTTGCGCTTGAAATTGCGGTATATCATGTAGATTACGGAGTTCTTGTAGAACTTACCCATCTTGACTCTTACGGAAAGCGAGCTGAGATAGGTCATGATAACAAAAATCGCAACAACGCAGGTAATCATAACAACAAAGTTGTTGAGAACCATTTCAACATCCGCCGCTGAGGTCAGGCTTATGATAACCCACGCCAGGGCAAACAAGGATATCAGGCACAGCGTAAGCACATCCAGAGGAATTTTTTCCACTGCACCGGGAACAATTTCGCCGGTTTCCTCGTCAACATTGCCTGCGTTTATTGTTATAATCGAAAGAAGAATAATGATAATCAGAATTGAAATAAACAGAACGAAGAATATAAAATATTTCAGCGAGTTTGCAATGTCAATCCAGCGGAAAGCCTGACTGTATTTATCGTTTGCAACCATATCCTCCTCGTTGACAACCGCATAGTTGAGGATAAACAGCTCAACCTTATCGTTGTCGCCGTAGGCATAAAACGGAAGTCTGCCGGAATAATTGGATTTTTCACGGATAGCCTCAAAGGAATATCCCGTACCTTCGGTGCTTGAACCTCTGATGTCACCTTCTTCGTCGGTGATAAGGAAGGCAAAGTTTGAATTTTCGGGTGCGAATTTTTCCTTATACCACGCAAGACGGGGGTTGTCAAGGCTTTCTGCACGGCAGTTGTGGAAATCCTTTGCCATTTCGGCATCGTTTGTTGAATAAATCTGAACGGCAACGCTCTTTGCGGTCTGACCGTAATCTCCGTCGGTGTAGAAGCCGTATTCAAAAAGATATGATATGCCCAGAACACAGCCCACTGCAACAATCGTAAGGCAGAAAAGGAGAACAACCATTGCAGAGGTATCGGATATGGACGAAAAACGCTTTTGCTTCATTTATATCGCTCCCGAATTAAATTTCCGAAGAATTTTTCTTTTCCATTTTGTAGCCGTGACCCCAGATTACCTTAAGATAATCGGGACGGGCAGGATTGATTTCGATTTTTTCGCGAAGGTGGCGGATATGAACCGTAACTGTGTTTTCTGCACCGAGGGGGTCGTCACCCCACACCTTGCGGTAAATTTCTTTTGGGGAAAATACTTTATCAAGATTTTCCATGAAGAACTTGAGAAGCTGCATTTCCGTGGGAGTGAGGTTGATTTGTTCGCCGTCACGGAAGAAGGTTTTTGTGCTGTCATCAAGCTCAAGACCGCCGTTGCGGAGAACGGAGGATTTTTCTGAGCTGTCATTATTACCGCCGAAACGCATATATCTGCGAAGCTGTGACTTGACTCTTGCAATAACCTCAACGGGATTGAAGGGTTTTGTTATGTAGTCGTCAGCGCCTGCGTTGAGACCGAGAATCTTGTCGGTATCCTGGCTTTTAGCGGTGAGAAGGATAACGGGGATGTTGTTGTCTGCCTCGCGGAGCTTTGCGAGGGCACGGATGCCGTCCATAACGGGCATCATGATATCCATGAGAAGCAGATGAATATTTTCGCTTTCAATAATTTCAAGAGCCTGCTTGCCGTTTTCGGCTTCAAAGATTTTGTATTCCTCGCTTGCAAGGTAAATACACAGAGCCGAACGAATATCGGCTTCGTCGTCGCATATAAGAATGTTATACATAATTTCTTCCTCATTTCTTTTTCGGTCTTAAAAACAACCCATATTTAATTCATTATAACAGTTTATTTAAAACAAATAAATAGTTTTTTGAATTTTTTTAAAGAAAAGGGGCAAAAAAATATTGAAATAACTATTGACAAAACCGAAACAATTTGATATAATCCCTCTTGCAGTTGCGGATGTAGCTCATCTGGTAGAGCGCCACCTTGCCAAGGTGGAGGTAGCGAGTTCGAGCCTCGTCATCCGCTCCAGAAAAAACCCACTTCGATTGAAGTGGGTTTTTTAGTTATATTCGTTATAAAAAATCAATCCAACGGAGAAAATTATGCAACGAAGATATATAACCGAAAATATTGTTAACTGCCGAGACCTCGGCGGATATCCCACGGCTGACGGCGGAGTTACCGCATTCGGCAGGGTGCTAAGATGCGGAATTCTGAAAGACCCCACTGCAGAGGATATGAAAATCCTTGAAAAATTCGGGATAAAAACCGTTATCGACCTTCGGGGAAACAGCGAAAAGGCTGATATGCCCGATGTTTTTGAAACAATGCCGGAATACAGCTATCACCATATTTCTCTGCTTGAAACCAATCCGATTTTTTCAAAAAAATGCACCGATATCGGTGCGATGTATATTCTGAGTTTAACGGAATATAAAGAAAATTATGCGGCGGTTTTAAGGCTGATTTCAAATCTTACCGAGCCGTTTCTCTTTCACTGCTTTGCGGGTAAGGACAGAACGGGTCTGCTTGCGGCGATGCTTCTTAGTTCGGCGGGAGTGTGCAGAGAGGATATCGTTGCGGATTATCAGGTTTCGTTCACCTATTTCAAGCCTGCATATGAGCGGGAAATCGAGGCAGACACGGGAATTATCTGGGAGAAAAACCCAGCAAAATTCTATTCCGACCCCGAGGTTATGCACCGTATTCTTGATTATTTTGATTCGGAATTCAGCGGAGTTGAAGGCTATTTCCGATTTATCGGACTGACCGAGGAAGAAATCAACAGGATTTCATATATTCTGAAATGAAAAAGGGACTGTTCCGATTTGGAACAGTCCCTGAATTATTTGTTTAATCAGATAGCAACCTGATATTCAACAGCAGCGTTAAGGTTCTTGATGTTAGCTGTGATGCCGCTGATTGTAGCTTCTGCACTGCCAACATAAATCTTAACTGTGTAGTGCCATGTGCCGCCTGTAATCTTGCCTGTATTCTCGTCGATTGTGCACTTGATGTAAGCATCAGTGTATGTAAGAGAAACAGTCTTCTTGCCTTCGTCGTCAAGAGTTGCGCCGAGTTCTTTGAGAGCACCGTCGATGCTGCCGAGAGTACCGATACCTCTTGCTACTGCGCCGCCGTCCTTGGGATCGCCGTTTGAACCGTCAACCTGATCCTTGAGCTGGATAACGATTGTTGTAACGCCGTTCTTTGAGGAAGCCTGAGCCTTTGTTACGTCTGATGCCTTAAGTGTGCCTCTGCCGGGGATATCGTCTGTTGCTGAGGAGTTCTTTTCAAGAACTGACTTTGCAACTGATGTAAGGATACCGCCGATGAGCTTGAACATGCCGTCGCCTGTGATGTCGCCTGAAAGCTTCATTGTTGACTGACCTGCTGTTTTACCTGCATCGTCTGTCTTGATAACAGCCTTGTTGTAGTAATCAACTACAGCAGCGATGTCTGATGAATTGAGGCCCTTTGCAGCAGCTTTGGTTGTTGCAGCAGCCTTGGTTGTTGCAGCAGTTGTTGCTTCGCCTGCAACTGTTGTTGCTTCAGCAGCAGTTGTTTCTTCTGCTGCGTCGGCAGCTGTTGTTCCTTCTGCAACATCAGCAGCAGTTGTTTCTTCTGCTACGTCAGCAACTGTTGTGTCTTCTGCACCTGCAGCTTCTTCTGTTGCATCTTCTTCAAGATCTGCAAAAAGGTCGGTTGTAGTGGTTGTTGTGTCTTCGTCTGTGTTTCCGCCGCAAGCTGCAAAGCCGAAGAGCATTGCAAATGCGAGGAGAACTGCGAGAATTTTTTTCATGATTCTTCCTCCTGAAAAATGTTTGTTTTTACATTTTGCACAGTTACACGGGGAAACTGCACAACGTATATTATAAAAATACCTCAAAAACACGAATTTGTCAAGTGACAATCAAGCAATATTGCATAATAAAAAACTTGCGCGGGCAGATAACCCACACAAGTTTTATTAAAATCAGTATTTGATGTTTGAATAGATTGTTTCCATATCGCCGGCACCTGTGCCTGTGATTTTGAAGCCAACCTTAAGGATGAGAGTTGCATCCATTGTGTAGCCGTACTTGATATTTGTGATTTTTCCGTCAGCAACCTTAACTTCAACCTTGATGTTTGTGTAGTCAACTTCGGAACCTGCAACCGTAATGGGAACGTTCTGTTCTGCAATGCTCTGCGCTACTTCTTCTTCTATGATGAAGTTATCGGTAAATCTTGAAAGAGGCGTTTTGCCTGTCTTTTTGGGGTCTTTTGCATTTGCAAGAGTGAAGGTGTATGTGCCATTATTTGCCTTGAAATTGCCGAGGTCAGCTTCTGTAAGAGTTGATGCTTTTACTTTGTAATCAGCCTTGATATCATCTTTGGGAACGTTGCCTTTTGTTTCGCCGATACCGATAAATTGACCTACAACCTTATTAAGGTCCGAGTTCTTGTCAACACCCTGGATAATACCGTTAAGGATATCTGTGAAACCGCCAACATCAACGGGATCTGTGTAAGCACATATTCTTGAAAGATGGTAGTTTCCGTTTTTTGCAATTTTGGCTGTTTCGGCGTTGAGGAATTTAACGAATTCAGCCTTTGTCATGTCAGCAGCGGGTGCTGTGTTATCAGCTTCTGTTGTTTCACCTGCAACGGTTGTTCCTTCGGCTTCGGTTGTTGATTCCTCTGCTGCTGCAGCGGTTTCGTCTGTAACTGTTGTTTCTTCATCGGCAGCTGTTGTTGCCTCGTCAGCAACGGTCGTATCTTCTGCATCTGCTTCTTCTGTTACTTCGTCAGCAACGGTCGTGTCTTCTGCTGTTGTGGTTGTTGTTTCTTCGTTGTTTCCGCCGCAAGCCGCAAAACCGAGGAGCATTGCGAGTGCAAGCAGAACTGCAAGAATCTTTTTCATATTTTTTCCTCCTGATGGCATTTTTATGTAGTATAAAAATACCGCAAAAATATTATTTTGTCAAGAAAGGAAAAAATACAAATTGTTTACACATTATTTATTTTTATAGGTGACATATTTAAAAATATATGTTATAATACACTTTAATATATAATGGAGGATTGTGTGTATGGCGGTCAAGCGATTCATTTCATGGAATGTCAACGGTATAAGAGCCTGCATGAACAAGGATTTTTATGAGAGCTTCAAAGCACTCGATGCGGATATTTTCTGTTTGCAGGAAACCAAAGTGCAGTCGGGTCAGACGGAGCTTTTGCTTGACGGATATCACCAATACTGGAATTATGCCGAAAAAAAGGGATATTCGGGCACAGCGATTTTCTCGAAGGAAGAGCCGATATCCGTTTCGTACGGTTTGGGAATTCCCGAGCATGACACCGAGGGCAGAGTTATCACTCTTGAATTTGAGAAGTTTTATTTTATAACGGTTTATGTACCCAATTCCCGTGACGGACTTGTGAGACTTGATTACAGAATGGAATGGGAAGATGCTTTCAGAAATTATATCTGTGAGCTTGATAAGAAGAAGCCCGTAGTTTTCTGCGGTGACCTTAATGTTGCACACAAGGAAATCGACCTTAAAAATCCGAAAACCAACCGCAAAAATCCCGGTTTTACCGATGAGGAAAGAGAAAAGTTTTCCGCAATGCTCGAAAGCGGATTTGTTGATACCTTCAGGCATTTTTATCCCGACCTTGAAGGCGCATACAGCTGGTGGTCATACAGATTTTCCGCAAGAGCAAAGAATGCGGGATGGAGAATCGATTATTTTATTGTTTCGGAAAGACTTAAAGACAGCCTGAAGGATGCAAGGATTCACAGTGAAATATTCGGCTCGGACCATTGTCCCGTTGAAGTTGAGATTGAATT
>JAZSCL010000263.1:0-2336 GCA_045602905.1 Acutalibacteraceae bacterium | reverse complement strand
ATTCCGACTGCACCGTTTTCCTTTGCCCAAGCTTCACCTTGTTTCAGCAAAGCCGAACCGATGCCGTTTCGTTTATAATCGTTATCAACAGCCAAGCCCAAACAGTTTTTGAAATTATCTGCATAGATTACATCGTAATTTACAAGATGAATGTAGCCGACAACTTTATTATCAGATTCAGCCACAAAGATAACTTGTGTTTCATCATTCAATACAGCCTCGATTTTGAGCTTTTGTTTTTCAAAATCGTATTCGTAACCAAGACTTGTTTTGTTGATATAATAAATATCTTCCGCATCGGAGATTACGGCTTTTCTGATAGTAAAATTTATATTCAAATTCAAGCACCACCATTTTAACGATGAATTAAAACACCTTTCATAAACTGTGTTTCATTATGTGTTTCATATACTATCCTTTTTTCTTCGTCTGTGCATCCAATCAATATTTTGATTTCAGAATCTTTTTTTATTAAGTCAACAATGCACATTATTGCATCAACCTTTTTCTCGCCGCTTCCTACCCACACATCAATTCCTGCACCGTCCATAGAGGTTGTATCTTTCAAATATCCATAATCAACCCGATAAATGAAATCAGGATACTTGGGATGTGCTGTTCCTTTTGGTCTATCAATTATTATTTCAGAATTATTCACCAATTCATCTAATGCGTTCCAAAATTCGGTATTATATTGCATATTACCACTCTCTTACAAATATTTACTTTCACCCAACAGCTTTCTCAGTTTGCGAATCGGCTATATTAACAAGGAATTTTACCATTAAATCTTTTTCTGTCAGACCATTTCTTTTTATTTCTTCTGTCCATAGAATTATCTTGCCAAGTTGAAAGATTTGAAATGCACATTTTCAGAAAACCGTTAACATAAACATCAAAGCATTCTTTTGTACCGTTAAAATTATATCCGTTAATAATAGGCTCTTCACCTTTCAAAAACATTTCTCTCATTTCAAAAATGTCAATAGGATTTCCGCTTTTATCAGCAAACCAACAACCAAACGAGGGGTCAAAAACACACCACTTATCAAGTTCTCCTATATATGCTTGACAGGTAAAATGGCAGTTTTTTAATACAGAAGAACACATAGAAACAGGATATGCTTTTATTCCGACAGCGACCAGACAATCTGCAAAACAAATTGCTTTTAACCTGCAATTAATTGCTTTTCTAAAAGATTTGCCGAATGAGTTTTTCAAAATATCTATTGTGTTATCTGTTATATAATTGAGAGTTGCACCGTTATAAAAAGTATTTTGCGTTAGCCAATTCAATATCTGAATAACTTTTTCAAAATCAGTGTCGGCGGTGGCAACTTCAGAAAGTTTATATTTTTCATTAATTCTTTTATGAAGCTCAAAAAAGGCAGCGGTATGTGCTAAATCAGTTTCGACTAAATCCTCATTGTCGAGATAGTATTTATCTCTAATCTCTACAGGGTCTTCTGCAAGCAGTTTTTTATAATCAAGTTTTTTTACAAACCGTTCGTATTTTTTGGGATTAATCTGCAACGGAAGACATTTAATCAAGGTTTTGATATTCATTATTTTTTCTCCTATGCTAACCTTAAAATTTATAGTATTATTTAATCTGTTTCTTCACCTAATAACTTCTTCTGTTTGTATTTCGGAAGTTTGCCAACAACCGTTATATAACTGTGGTCTGCCATTTCAAAAATCATTTCATCGGGAACGCTGTCAAGAGGGAATGTGTTGAAATACGGTTGTTGAACCGGCGGACAATGATAACCTCTTACAACAATATCAGGAAACAGATGCCTATAAAAAGCACCCTGCATTCGCTCACAATTCAGAGTTACCGTTTCTTTGCCTTTGAGGATAAAAAGTTGTGCAAAGATTTTTCCTTCAACCTTAATTATATCACTGTCAGGACCGAAAGGATGGTCAACATATGCTCCGTTTTTTGAAATACAATAATCGAGTAATTCAGAATATGTCATATGAAAACCTCCTTCAAAATTTATTTATTTACTGTATTCGGATACAGAAAATGCAATGTTTTCATTATCTCTGTACTCTTTTCGTGACTTGAGTTTCATTCCTAAACTTTCGCAGATTTCATCAAGATTATTTAAATCGCTATACATTCTGCAGTCTTTAAGAATTTCAAGTGTTTCCTTTTCTGTAAATCCGAAAGGTTTTAAAACTCTGTACTGACGCATAAACGCATTGTTTCTTGAATTGACAATAAATCTGCCGTTATCTGTCAGAACTCTTGAAACCTCTTTCAACGTTTCAACAATTTCTCTGGATTCATCCAATCCGCAATAAGTACAAACAGTATCAAATGTTTT
>JAZSCL010000262.1:0-11241 GCA_045602905.1 Acutalibacteraceae bacterium | reverse complement strand
TCGCCTTTTTCTTTGTCAACAGGAATGCTTTCGCCCGTCAGCGCAGATTCGTCAACTGCTGCAGTGCCGTCAATAACAACGCCGTCAACGGGAATACTTTCGCCGCATTTTACGGCAAAAACATCGCCTTTTTTAACCTCGGAAACGGAAACGGAAATCTCTTTTCCGTCTTTTATGACCGTTGCAGTTTTTGGAGCAAGATTCATAAGCCCCTTGAGTGCATCGGTGGTTTTGCCTTTTGAACGTGCTTCAAGCATTTTGCCAACGGTTATGAGCGTCAGAATCATTGCTGCGGATTCGAAATAAAATTCGTGCATATATTCTGCCGCTGCGGGGTGATTGCCAGACAGCTGTGCATCTGTCATCATAAAAAGTGCATACACACTCCACACAAACGATGCTCCTGACCCGAGTGCAACAAGGGTATCCATATTCGGGGATTTGTTCAGCAGACCTTTGAAACCGCTTATAAAAAACTTCTGATTTATAACCATTATTATAACGGTCAATAACAGCTGCAAAAGTCCTGAAGCAACATGATTTTCAGCAAAGAAAGACGGCACGGGAAAATTCCACATCATGTGTCCCATTGAAAAATACATTAATACAATCAGAAATCCGAGCGAAGCAAGAAGTCTTTTTTTCAGCAAGGGAGTTTCTTTGTCTTCAAGAGAATTCTTACTGTGATTTGATTTTTCTTCGCCTTTGAGCGATGCACCGTAGCCGGCATTTTCAACAGCAGCTATGATTTCGGCATCCGTTGCGGAGCCTTCAACTCCCATTGAGTTTGTTAAAAGGCTGACAGAGCATGATTCAACATTGTCAAGCTTTGAAACCGCTTTTTCAATTCTTGAACTGCAGGCGGCACAGCTCATGCCCGTTATATCGAACTGTTTCATTTATATCTCCGATTCAGTGAATTTTTATATACAAATTTATTATACGCTTCCTGAACAACATAAGTCAACGATAAAAAATTGAAGTTGAGAAAATTTTTTACGGGGTAATTATCCGTGTTTTAATCGGTCATCTGCGGAGCAAATTATTAGTGCTTCGCAAATGAGCGGAGCAAAATCGGACACGGAGGTGAAGCATGAAGCGTTTTTTTAAAGCTCTTTCTCTTTTTCTTTTTGTGCTCTGTATAACGGTTTATTCAGCTGTGATTTACGGCGCAGAAACCTTGCCCGACGAACTGAATATAACGGATACGGAAGAAATAGATTTCGGAAATCTTTTTTCTGCGGAATACGGTGAGCAGGTAAAAGCGGCGGGAGCAATGAACACGAAAACCGAATATAAATCAAAAATAACCGCTTTGAAGGTTTTTCCTGTAAAGGATATAAAAGTAAATGTAACAAAGCGGAGATATGTCGGACTTGGCGGTGATGTTTTCGGAATAAAGCTATATACAAAAGGTGTGATAGTTGTGAGCATGGATTCCGTAACAACGCAGTCGGGTGCGGCAGACCCGGCAGCCTCTGCAGGGATTAAATGCGGTGATATAATAACCCATATCAACGGAAAAGCCGCATTGAGCTCGCAGCAGCTGACCGATGCCGTCGAGCAGTCGCAGGGGAAATCCCTTGCAATCAGAGTTGACCGAGGCGGCGAATATTTTGAATTCATTCTTACTCCCGCAATGTCTGTTAACGGAAAATACAAGGCGGGAATATGGGTGCGTGACAGCTCTGCTGGTATCGGTACAGTCACATTTTACGATGACAGTACCATGAAATTTGCAGGTCTCGGCCACGGAGTCTGTGATGTTGATACCGGCAAAATTATGCCGCTTAATAACGGCGAAGGAGTAAGAGCAAGAGTCAACGGCTTCTATAAGAGCAGCGCAGGCAATCCGGGTGAGCTCTGCGGAGTTTTTTCGGATATAGCCTTGGGCAGCCTTCGTGTTAATCATGAAACGGGTATTTTCGGTGAGCTTTTGCAGCCTTCGGGTGCAAAAACATTGCCCGTTGCCCTTGACAGCGAGGTTAAACCCGGCAGGGCACAGATGATAACAACAATCGATGACAGCGGACCTCAATATTATGATATTGAAATCGAGAAGGTTTATCCTGCAACGGATGAATCTTCAAGAAATATGATAATTAAGGTCACCGATGCCCGGCTGCTCGAAAAAACCGGCGGAATCCTGCAGGGGATGAGCGGTTCACCGATTGTCCAGAACTCAATGCTTGTGGGTGCAGTAACCCATGTCTTTGTTAACGAGCCGAACAGAGGCTACGGTATTTTTGCGGGGAGGATGCTGGACACGATGGATATGCTGAAAAACGACGAATCTGCAAAAGCGTCGTAACACGCATGATTCCGGTAAAACCAACAGCTGCATTTCTGATAATTGCGGCTGTTGGTTGATGTGTCGGTGTATTGACACGTTTTTTTATGATATAGAATAAACAAAAAGGAGGTTGAAATATGGAAGGTAAAGTTGCTGTAATTGTTCCTGTTTATAATGTTGAAGACTATCTGCAACAATGTTTGAAAAGCATAGTTGCTCAAACATACAAGAATCTTGAAATAATACTCATTGATGACGGGTCCACAGATAACAGTCCGCAAATATGTGATGAATGGGCAAATGAAGATAAAAGAATAAAAGTTATTCATCAAAATAATAAAGGGTTATCGGAATCAAGAAATATCGGTGTTTCGGTGTCGACGGCAGAATATATATCTTTTGTTGACAGCGATGACTATATCGATGCTGAGATGATTGAAAAGTGCATGAATATTGTTTGTTCCGATGATGCAGATATAGTTGTTTTTGATGTTTGCAAGGTGAATGAAAAATGTGAAATCATATCCAATACGGAAGACTTTACTGAAGGCATGATTTCAAGGGAAGAAGCATTGATTCTTCTTGCAGAAGGTAAAATTCATGATTATGCGGTAAACAAGATTTACAAACGAAATCTGTTTGATAATATCGGATTTCCAATCGGCAAACGCTTTGAGGATATTGCAACAACATACAAGATTTTTATGAATGCCGAAAAAATTTACTGTTTGCAGCAAAGCATTTATTTTTATCGTAAAAGAGAAGGTAGTATAACCGAAACTATGAGCAGTATCGCTTTGAGAGATCTTTTTGAAGTAAGAAAAAACAGATATTATGATATTTTAAAAATTGACGGGAATGCAGCTCGGAAGGCATTGGAATCAACAATAATTTCCGCACTTCGTTTTTATGACAGATGCCTGTGGGATAATGTTGATCCCGAGGCAATGAATGATGCGGTTGAATTTTTGAAAGAACATAAGAGGGAAGCAGGTCAAGTTAAAAATCCGGAACTCAGATTGTTTTTGAAAGCTCCGTGGTTGTACAGAATCTATCGTTTGCTAAAACATTTTATCGGAAAAGTCTGGCGATTATTACAAATGTAGCATTATATCAGAGCGTGCTTGTTGCACATATTTTAATATCTTCAAAAGTAAAACGGGACATTCTGTCACATTTTGCGATATCTTTTTACTGGGAATTATTGACAATTTTGGCAAAATATGGTAATATCTCGGTGTACTAATCAAACGGAGGTAATACCATGAGAAAAATGTTGAAAGCAATGATAACGGAAGACGGCAGTGAAACAACCCATGAGCTTGCGGGAATTTTACGCTCAAACGGCTTTGAGGTATCAACGGTTATAAAGGATGGCTCGATGATAATAGAAAAGCTGAAGGCGGGCGAAAATCCGGATATAATTCTTATGGACGGATTTATGCCGAGGCTCGATGCTCTGGGAGTGCTCAGGGAGCTGGACTCAATCAAGCTTGAAAAAAGACCGCTTGTTATGGTTATTTCGGGAGCAGACAATCAAAGGTTTGAGAATGAAGTTCTGAGGGCTGGTGCGGATTATTATTTCCTGAAGCCCTATAATCCGTCGATGCTTGCGGAAAGAATAATTCAGTTTTCAAGCATTCATAATTCCGCTTGCGAAAACAGAAGCGGAGTTAAGGATCTTGAGGTTGTTGTTTCGCAGATAATGCATCAGATAGGCGTGCCGGCGCATATCAGAGGCTATCAGTATCTCAGAGAAGCCATAATTCTTTCGATTCAGAACAGTGAAATGATAAGCTCTGTAACAAAAATTCTTTATCCCACGGTTGCAAAAACCTTCAAAACAACTCCGTCAAGAGTTGAACGTGCGATAAGACACGCAATCGAGGTTGCATGGGACAGGGGAGATGTTGATGTTCTCAGTTCTTATTTCGGATATACTATTCAGGGCGAAAGAGGCAAGCCTACAAACAGCGAATTCATTGCCATGATCAGCGATAATCTTAAACTCAGAATGAAGACGGTATGAAAAAGCGGGAATATCTCAGTGAAAACCGAGATATTCCCGCAGTTATTTATTGATTAAATTATAAAAAACAAACCGAGTTTCATGAACAAATCAACAAGGAAAGTAACATCAAGCGAGAATGCTGGCATTTTGAAAACAGCATCGTCAACTTCAAAAGAAAGGATTTCGAAATACAATTCAAAATCCATATCGGCAATGGTTTCTTCTGTGCCGAAGCAAATAAGTTCGTCGCCGTCAAAATAAAATTTTAAAGTCATCGGCTGACTGCCTTCATCATAAAGATATTCCTCAACAAAGAGAGTTTTTCCGTTGACCTCTGTTTCATAACTTTCAACAAATGCGGTGTTTTCATCAAGGGTTAAATCCGCATCGATTGAACCGAAAAGTTCATCACTTTTTATTTTATAGTGAAAAAACGGGAGTTTTGTCATAAAGATACAAATGTCATCATCTTTTGAGACTGCCTTGATTTCTTTGCCGTCGAATTCTGCTTCAACAGCCAGTTTGCCGTCTTTGACATGAATGACCGCATCAAAAAGACTGATGAGCATATTGTTCATACGGGTATGGATTTTAACGGAAATACCGTCGTTTGTATTATGAGTTTCGCACCATTTTTCAAACTTGGTTGATTCTGCTTCAGTTGCAAACGCACCAACTGAGAAAACCGAAAAAATAATTAACGCGGATAAAACAACGGATAAAAACTTTTTCATATAACGAACCTCCTGTTAATTAAGTTATGCGGGAAGAAGCGTGCCGAGAAGCGATGAGAAAAAGAGCATAAGAATGGGAGTTAAATCAATTGCAAAAATCGGGGTATCAAAAACTTTGTCGTCAACCTCAAATGAAATATTGTCAAAATATGTATACTGAACGGTTTTCTTGCTTACATCTTCTACTCTGAGCATTTTAAGCTCATCGCCGACATAGTAGAATTTGCTTGTAACATATTCTCTGTCGTTGAATTCCTCAACATAATATGCCGTTCCGTCAACGGTTTCGGTGTAGTTGCCGACATGATAAAGAAAGTCCATTGTGATATCGGACATTCCCTTGATTGCGTCCCACATACCGTTGCCTGCAACTATAGGAGTGATTACCTTCAGATAAAAGAAAGGAAACGAAGGAAGAAATCCGACGATTTTTCCGTCGGCAACAACAGCACGCATATTGACGAAGCCGTTGTTGAGGTCATAAGCAAGCTCGTTACCCTTAACATAGATTGTGTTTGAAACTCCGTAATCTGAGCCGTAAACGCCGCCTTTGCCCGTTCTGAGTGTAACGGAAACTTCTTTTGATGTGTTCATTTTGTCGAGAAGTGCTTCTGTTTTGGTGGCTTCATCCGCAAATGCATTAACAGAGAAAACCGATACAACAAGAATTGCAAATGTGAGAGCCAAACTGAAAAGTTTTTTCATGATATATACCTCCTTATGACTGCATTTTATCACAATTGAACAAATATTTCAATATTTTCTTGCTTTTTTTGAACTATATGATACAATAAAATAAAAGCGGTTATATTGACCTGAAGGAGAATGGTTATGTACGATAAAATAATCACCATCGGCAGAGAATTCGGAAGCGGAGGCAGAGAAATCGGCGAAAAGCTTGCGGAAAAACTCGGTATTCCTTGCTATGACAAAGAAATTGTTGAGCAGGTTGCAATTGAAAGCGGTCTTCTCAGGGAAGAGGTTGAAAAGAAGGGCGAATATTTATCTGCAAGCGGCAAGATGTCAACTATTTTTACTCTTTATAATCTCTACAGCAACATGACAAAAGACGATATAATCTGGCACGCACAGGTTAAGGTTATAAAACAGCTTGCCGAAAAAGGTCCGTGCGTAATAGTAGGCAGATGTGCAGACTATATTCTGCGTGAAAGAAATGATGTTTTCAATGTTTTCATTTATTCCGATATGGATAAAAGAAAAGAACGAATCGCAAAGATTTATCCCGATATTGCTCCCGAAAAGCTTATAAAAGAGAAAGATAAAAAGAGAGCCGCATATTATCAGCATTTCACTGAAATGGAGTGGGGAGAAGCAAGGCACTATGACATCTGTCTCAACAGCGGTGCTCTCGGTGTTGATGAATGCGTAAAGGTGCTCAGTGATTTATAATATTTTGCAGGTATCAGTTGATACCTGCTTTTTTTATAAAAAACTTGACCTTGACATTATAATTTGTTATTATAATTTGGTATTATTATACTTATAAGGAGGATTGCTATGGGTTTCGGCAACAAAATCAAGGATGCCGTAGGCATTGAAGGCAACACATGGGAATACTTAAGACCCATTATCGGATATAATGTTGCAAATATCACCATCGGCGGTGTAACTAACCCCTTAAGCAAATATCATCAGCAGTTTCTGAATTATGTTGAAGGACTTGATACCCGAATGACGGGTACAATCAGCACCATTGCAGGTGTGTTTGATGCCATAACTGACCTTGCAATGGGATTCATAACCGACAGAACAAAGTCACGCTTCGGTAAGCACAGAATATGGATTATTGCGGCGCTTCCCGTTCTTCTTATCGGTTATTTCATGAAGTGGTATTCGTTCGGAATTTCGGGTTCGGGTAACACAACGGCACTTTTCTTATGGTATCTTATGGCTTCGTTTGTTTACAGCACGGGCTACACCATGATGAATATTCCCCATGCGGCAATGCTTCCCACCATTGCACCGAGATATTTTGAGAGAACTCAGTATAAAATAGTGGAATATATTTTCAATATGTTCGGTATGTTCCCGTCGTTTATTTTTATGAGTCTTATTCTCGGCGGCGTAAGCCTTGATAATCCCTCGGCGGCAGACAGACCCAAATATCTTCTTTGCGGTATTTGTTTTGTTATTTTCTTCTGCTGGTCACCGATTGTAACCTTCTTCTCAACCAAAGAAAAAAGCTCGGTTGATATGGTAAATCCGCCGATTAATCTCTGGTATTTTATTAAGGAATATATTCAGGTGTTCAAAAACAGAGCCTTCAGACAGTATTTCTTCATCGGAATGTTCTACAGCTTTGCCAAGAATTTCTATGGTGATGCTGACCAGATATTCCTCCGCAGCGTAGCGGATAAATACAGCCACTTTGCAGTGCTTCAGACCATTGCGGGAGTTGCCGAGGTTGCGGGCGGACCGTTCAACTATTTCCTCTCCCGCTATATGGATAAGCGTTTCTGCGGACTTGCGCTTACCCCGTTTATGATTGCTGGCTTGCTCATCAACGGTTTCGCAACCCAGTCAACTCCCGTTTTCTTTATTTATCTTGCATCGATACTCTATAACTTCGGTTTTTCGGGTCCGGGATTTGTTGTTAACAACATTCAGCCCGATATCACTGACGTTGACGAGCTTATCACCGGCAGAAGACGAGAAGGTGTTATCTCAACCTTCAACTCTTTCCTCAAAAAGACCAGCCTGAGCATTTCATCGGGTATTCTCGGATATATGCTCTATTACATGGGTTACGACGTTAAAAATCCGAGCTATGAAATGCTTTCGGGCACCGCTGAACTCGGCATCCGTCTTGCAGTAAGCTGGCTTCCCGCAATATTCATGGCGATTTCTCTTTTCCTCACCTTCCGTTATAAAATGAAGAAGAGAGACCACGAGCTTATTCAGATGGTAATAAAGCAGAAGCACGAAACGGGTTCATGCGAAATTTCGGGCAGTGACAAAAAGCGTCTTGAAGAAATCGCAGGTCAGCGCTGGGAGGATATGTGGATAGGTCAGACAGGCGTTGACAGAAAGCTTGAAGAAGTTTTAGATTTATAATTTAGGAGAATTACATTGGCAGTTTCAAAAGATAAAATCAGAAATTTTTGCATTATAGCACATATAGACCACGGCAAATCAACTCTTGCAGACAGACTTCTTGAAAAAACAAAGTCTGTTGCTCTGCGTGATATGACAGCTCAATTGCTCGATAAAATGGACCTTGAGCGTGAAAGAGGTATCACAATCAAGGCTCATGCCGTAAAGCTCAATTACCTTGCCGAAGACGGCGAAGAATATGTGCTCAATCTCATCGATACTCCGGGTCATGTTGACTTTAACTATGAGGTTTCCCGTTCGCTTGCAGCTTGTGAGGGTGCGGTGCTTATCGTTGACGCATCCCAGGGCGTTGAGGCACAGACGCTTGCAAACACATACCTTGCTCTTGACCATGATCTTGAGCTTGTTCCCGTTATCAACAAAATCGACCTTCCGTCCGCTGACCCCGACAGAGTTTCCGCAGAGGTTGAGGATGTTATCGGTCTTGATTGTTCGGAGGCTCCCAGAGTTTCAGCTAAAACGGGTCTCAACATTGAGCAGGTGCTTGAACGCATCGTAAAGGATGTTCCGCCTCCCGTTGCAAACGATGATTTGCCGCTTCGTGCGCTTATTTTTGACTCGGTTTATGACAGCTATAAGGGCGTTATCGTTTATGTCCGTATCAAGGAAGGCAAAATCAAACCCGGCGACACTATGAGGATGATGGCAACGGGTGCGGAGTTCACCGTTGTTGAAACGGGTTATATGCGTGCAACCGTTCCTGAGCCTTGTGCGGAGCTTACTGCAGGCGAGGTTGGTTATATAACAGCATCAATCAAAACAGTCGGCGATGCAAGAGTGGGTGATACGGTAACAACCGTTGAAAATCCCGCTGCTGAGCCTCTGCCCGGTTACCGTAAGGTTAACCCCATGGTTTACTGCGGTGTTTATCCCGCCGACGGAGCGGACTATGAAAATCTTCGTGATGCACTTGAAAAACTCCAGCTCAACGATGCAGCTTTAACCTTTGAACCCGAAACATCGGGCGCACTCGGCTTCGGTTTCCGTTGCGGATTTTTGGGACTGCTCCACCTTGAGATTATTCAGGAGCGTCTTGAAAGAGAATATGACCTTGACCTTGTAACAACCATTCCCAGCGTTGTTTATAAGATTAATCTTACCGACGGAACGATGGTTGAAATCGATAACCCAACCCATTATCCCGACCCTGCAATCATTGCTTCGTGCGAAGAGCCTTTTACCGATGCTCATATCTATGCCCCCACGGAATATGTTGGTGCAATCATGGACCTTTGTCAGGACAGACGAGGAGTTTTCAAGAACATGGATTACATCACTCCCGAGAGAGTGGATATCCATTACGAGCTTCCTCTTAACGAAATTATCTATGATTTCTTCGATTCGCTGAAATCAAGAACAAGAGGCTACGCATCCTTTGACTATGAAATAACCGATTACAGAAAGTCAAATCTTGTCAAGCTTGACGTTCTTCTCAACGGCGATATCGTTGATGCACTTTCGTTTATTATCCACTCCGAAAAGGCTTATTCAAAGGCAAGAAAGATTGCCGAAAAGCTCAAGGAGCATATTCCCCGTCAGATGTTTGAAATTCCCATTCAGATTGGCATCGGCGGAAAGATTATTGCCCGTGAAACCGTAAAGGCAATGCGTAAAGACGTTCTTGCAAAGTGCTACGGCGGTGACATTACCCGAAAGAAAAAGCTGCTTGAAAAGCAGAAAGAGGGTAAAAAGAGAATGCGTCACTTCGGTACGGTTGAAGTGCCTCAGGAAGCGTTCATGGCAGTCCTTAAACTGGACGATAATGATTAATTTTGCGGGCGACCTTAGGTCGCCCCTACGTTTTTCAGGTGATATCATGAAACCCATAGGTTTATATATTCACATCCCTTTCTGCAACGGAAAATGCCCGTACTGTGATTTTTATTCGGTTACTCCCGATGGTGAAACGGTAAAAGCATATGTTGAAAAGGTATGCAAAAAAATAACGGCTGAAAACAGAATATATGATACAGTCTATTTCGGCGGCGGAACACCCTCGTTAATCGGCTCGGATAATATAGCAAAAATTTTATCCTGTGTTAACCGTACAGCCGACTGTGAAGTGACCCTTGAATGCAATCCGTCGGATACGGGTGCATTAAACTCAACTTTTGATTTTGAGCTTGCTGCCAAAAGCGGAGTAAACAGAATTTCAATGGGACTTCAGAGTGCAAACGATGCCGAAAGAAAGTCTCTCGGCAGGCGTGGCGGCTGTGACGATGTTGAGCGTGCAATAAAAAGAGCAAAACAAGCAGGTATCAACAACATTTCTCTTGATTTGATGCTTGGCGTACCGAACCAAACATCCGAAAGTCTGAAAAAATCAATTGATTTCTGCAAAAACTCGGGTGCAAAGCACATCAGTGCATACATTTTAAAAATAGAGGAGGGGACACCCTTCCATAGAATAAAAAATTCGCTGATTCTGCCCGATGAAGACGAAACCTGCGATTTGTATTTGCTGGCGGTAAGCGAACTTGAAAAAGCAGGCTTCAGCCAGTATGAAATATCGAATTTTTCCCAAAAGGGATATGAAAGTCGCCATAATCTTAAATATTGGCGGTGCGAAGAGTATCTCGGTATCGGTGCGGCGGCGCACTCCTTTGCAGATGGCAGAAGATTTTATTATGAGCGCAGCATAGCCGATTTTATAAACGGTGTATCGCCCGTTGATGACGGTGAGGGCGGCAGCAAGGAAGAATATATCATGCTTGCATTAAGATTGACCGAGGGTCTGATTTTTGAAAATTACAAAAAGAGATTCGGTAAAACACTTCCGGATTCAATGGTTCAAAAAGCAAAATCACTTGAAAAACACGGTCTTGTAAACATTACCGAAAAAAGCATTTCCATAACTTCAAACGGATTTCTTGTTTCAAACTCAATAATCTCGGAGCTTATACAATAATAATAGGGTGTACCGATTTGGTACACCCTTGATTGTTTTTATACATCTATGCTTGTTGTCATTGAGAATGCTATTTTGTCCATTTTAAATTCAAAATCAAACATATCAGATGTTATGTCTGTTGCCACAACTGAACCTGTTGAATCCCAATCACCGTAAA
>JAZSCL010000261.1:0-14636 GCA_045602905.1 Acutalibacteraceae bacterium | reverse complement strand
TTTCAGCTTTATTTCAGCAAACAGAGATATTATAATAATCGGGCAGGTGAAAATGATGAAAATACTTATAATTGAAGATGAAAAAATCCTTGCCGATTCGCTGAAAACGCTTCTTGAAGGCAAAGGCTTTGAGGTTGAAGCGGTTTATGACGGCGAAACGGGCAAAGAATATGCAGAACTCGGAATATATGATTTGCTGATACTTGATGTGATGATGCCGAAAATGGACGGCTATGAGGTTGCAAGGCAGGTGCGTTCGCAGAGATGCTCAACTCCGATTCTTATGCTGACTGCAAAATCAGAGGTTGAGGACAGAATAAAAGGTCTTAACAGCGGTGCGGATTATTATTTGACAAAACCTTTTGATACCGCTGAACTTCTCGCTTGCATAAACGCATTGCTCCGCCGTCAGGGGAATCAGGTTGACGAGCTTGTTTTCGGCAACACCTCACTTGACCTTTCATCGGGCAAGCTTATCTGCGGTGAAAAATCCGTTCGACTTTCCGCAAAGGAATTTGATGTTATGCGTTTGCTTATGCAGTCAAAAGACCGTAATCTTTCAAAGGAAGCTTTGCTCGCAAGAGTATGGGGATATGACTCGAATGCTGTTGAAAACCATGTTGAGGTTTATATCGGTTTTCTTCGCAAAAAACTGAAAAGCATCGGCTCGGATATCAGCATTGAAGCCATAAGACGGCTCGGTTATCATCTGGAGGTAAAAAATGCTTAAAAAGCTGAAAATAAAATTTATCTGTATCTTTATGGTAACCGTAACCGTTATGCTCGGCATAGTATTCGGTACGGTTATCACACTCACACATAAAAATATCGAGCGGCAAAGTATCTCGGCAATGAGGGATATAGCAATGCCTCCAAAGCTTCACAATAAACCCGAAAAAGAATTTGAACATATCCCGAAACCGCATTTCAGTCTGCTTATCACCCCTGACGGAGAATTTATTGCAGAAGATAACGGTATGTTTGATTTGTCCGATGAAGAATATCTGAACTCCCTTTTTGAATATGCTGAAAGCCGTGACGAGGAAACAGGAATTGTTCCCGATACGTCTTTGCGTTATTTCCGCAACAGAACTCCAATGGGTAACAGCTATATTTTTACCGATGTTTCAGCCGAAGCAGATATGCTTGAAAGTCTTTACAGAACTTGTATAATCATCGGATTAAGTGCATTGCTGCTTTTCTTTGTAATAAGTATCTTCCTTGCAAAATGGGCGGTCAGACCTGTTGAAGAAGCATGGAACAAGCAGAAGCAGTTTATCGCCGATGCATCTCACGAGCTGAAAACTCCGCTTACAGTCATAACAACGAATGCAGAGCTTATGAAATCTGAAAGCTCCGAAGAAAGCAAAGCAAAATTCACTGATAATATTCTAACAATGTCAAAGCAAATGAGAGGACTTGTTGAGAGTATGCTTGAAATTGCAAGACTCGATAACGGAAGTGTCAGAAAAGAATTTGCGGTTTTTGATCTGAGCGAAACCGTATCCGATGCTATTCTTCCGTTTGAAGCACTATTCTATGAGAAAGAGCAGAATTTCACAAGCGAAATTGAACCTGACATCAATATGAACGGCAACGCAGAGCAAATAAAACAGGTTATTGATATTCTTCTTGATAATGCAAACAAATACGCATCAGAAAAATCGGAAATAAAGCTGATTCTGAAAAAGCAAGGCAGAAATCAGTGCAGACTTTCAGTAAGCAATGAAGGCGAAGCCATACCCGAAGATGAACTGAAAAACATCTTCAAGCGTTTCTACAGAGGTGACAAAACCCGTCAGATGAACAACAGCTACGGTCTTGGTCTTTCCATCGCCGAAAGCATCGTCACCGAGCATTCAGGCAAAATCTTCGCCGAAAGCCAAAACGGTGTCAATACATTCACAGCGCAGTTTCATATAGTATAAAGCAAGCAGGTGACATCCTTGTGGATGTTACCTGCTTTTTTAGTGAAACAGCATATTTCTTATTTTCAAGTTCAACAATTGTTGAACTTCAGTTGAAGTTTGGTTGAAGAAAGTGTTTTATAATTACGGCATAAAGTGATAAAGGGGTATTTTATGAACGAAGTTAAAACACCGAAAAAGCCGATGATGTTCTATTACGGCATTTTTCTTGCGGTAATCATTCTTTTCAATGCGATTATTATGCCACTTCTCAACAATATGAGAGTTAAAGAGGTTGATTACGGCACTTTTATCCGAATGACAACGGAGCTTAACGTTGACGAGGTTGAAATTCAGGATAATCAGATTGTTTTCAGCGACAAAAACGGCAATTTCTATAAAACGGGTCTTATGGATGACCCTGCTTTAACTCAAAGACTTTACACCGCAGGAGCGAAATTCTCAACGGAAATAGTTCAGCAAATGTCGCCGATTCTGAGCATACTTTTGAGTTGGATTTTGCCTATGGCTCTTATGGTCGGACTCGGTCAGCTTGTGATGAAGAAATTCACGGATAAAGCGGGCGGCGGCAACTCCATGATGTTCAATATGGGCAAGAGCAACGCAAAGATTTATGTTAAATCCTCAAGCGGAATAAAATTCAGCGATGTTGCAGGCGAAGATGAAGCAAAGGAAAACCTGACAGAGGTTGTTGACTATCTTCACAACCCCGATAAATATAAAGCAATCGGTGCATCAATGCCCAAAGGTATTCTGCTCGTCGGACCTCCGGGTACAGGTAAAACAATGCTCGCAAAGGCTGTTGCAGGCGAAGCAAATGTTCCGTTTTTCTCGATTTCGGGTTCGGAATTTGTTGAAATGTTTGTTGGTATGGGTGCATCGAAGGTGCGTGACCTCTTCAAGCAGGCAAAAGAAAAAGCACCGTGTATCGTGTTTATTGATGAAATTGATGCCATAGGCAAAAAGCGTGATAATCACATCGGCGGCAACGATGAAAGAGAGCAGACACTCAACCAGCTTCTGACCGAAATGGATGGATTTGAGGGCAATACGGGCGTTATTATCCTTGCAGCAACAAACAGACCCGAATCCCTTGACCCTGCTTTGACACGACCCGGCAGATTTGACCGACGGGTTCCCGTTGAACTGCCTGATTTGAAAGGCAGAGAAGAAATTCTCAAGGTTCACGCAAGAAAAATCTGCGTGGGACCGAATGTCGATTTTTCTGTTATTGCAAGAATGGCTTCGGGTGCGTCGGGTGCAGAGCTTGCAAATATTGTTAATGAAGCGGCTTTGCGTGCGGTACGCAGAGGCAGCAGAGCAGCTATGCAGGCTGATTTTGAAGAAAGCATAGAGGTTGTTATTGCAGGCTATCAGAAGAAAAACTCTTTGCTGACCGACAAAGAAAAGATGATTGTTGCATATCACGAAATCGGTCATGCACTTGTTGCCGCAATGCAGACAAATTCCGCACCTGTTCAGAAAATCACGATAGTTCCGAGAACTTCGGGTGCATTGGGTTATACAATGCAGGTTGACGAAGGAAATCACTACTTAATGAGCAAGGAAGAGATTGAAAATAAAATTGCCACCTATACGGGAGGCAGGGCTGCAGAGCAGCTTGCGGTCGGCTCGGTGTCAACGGGTGCAGCCAATGACATCGAGCAGGCTACAAGGCTTGCAAGAGCGATGATCACAAGATACGGCATGAGCGACGAATTCGGCATGGTTGCTCTTGAAACTGTTACAAATCAGTATCTCGGCGGCGATGCTTCGCTTGCGTGCTCGGCAGAAACGCAGACGGAAATTGACCGTCAGGTTGTTGCACTTATCAAAAAACAGTATGACAAGGCAATGACGATACTTACCGAAAACAAACAAAAACTTGACAAATTGGCACAGTATCTCTATGAAAAAGAAACCATTACGGGCGAAGAGTTTACGAATATTCTGAACGCCTGATTTTTAAGAAAGGACGGAAACGATGAGAATGAAAATTTTTTATAAATATGTATATATTTTTCTCGTATGCTGTGTGGTGGGATTTACCGTTGAAACATTGTGGTGTCTGATTAAAAACGGCTATATCGAAAGCCGAAAATCATTGGTTTACGGTCCTTTAAGTGTGGCTTACGGAATGGGCGGGGTTTTGCTGACTGCCGTTTTGAGCAAATTTACGGATTCTTCTTTATGGAAAGTGTTCATAATATCCTTCCTTGTCGGCACGGTTGCGGAATACATATGCTCGCTCGGTCAGGAAATCGTTTTCGGCTCCGTTGCTTGGGATTACAACCATTTACCTTTAAACATCAACGGCAAACTTTAACCGAAATGGTGAATCACGGCATAAAATACGGCGAGAGAGTTCACGAAATGGTGATGCTGACAAACTTCTGGGACAGCAAAGATTTCAAAGAATACGAAGAAAGCTTCAATGCACTTTATGAAAAATTCGGCATAAGAACATCGGTTATTCTTATAACTGAATATTCTGCAAATATTATTTTCGGGTAAAGGAGAATCAATATGGCTGAGAAAAACAACGAAATCAAATCAAAAATGAAAATCACCATCAAAATTACCGATGAGAGTGACGCCACCGCAACAAATATTATGGAGCGTCTTGAAGAACTGACGGAAAGATTTGAAGAAATCAAGGATAAGTTCGATGAACTTCAGACAGTTCTCCCCGACGAAATGAACGAGGAAGTTTTTGACAAATGGGACGATATTCTCGATAATATCGAAGAATATATTGATGAAATCGAATCGGCAATTGACGAAGCGGAAGATATTGAAGATGATAAATGAAATTATTGACTAACCATTTACATCTCAAAAAATGAAACGGCAGCGGAAGCAGAAATTCAGTGTCGCTACGCACCCTTTGGGCCAAAAGAAATGCAGGGAGAGGCACACCTGCGGCAGATGACGGGTAAACACCTGCTGTGTGATCAACAAAATACGCATCAAATCCGTGCTTCTTGATTTCGTCTTCGGAAAGGTTTCTTGTCAGCTGATAAACAATCGCACCAATCATCTCAAGATGCGAAAGCTCTTCGGCACCTACATTGGAAGCGAAATGGTCCCTTTTGCAGTTTAAATTCCACTCAATCGGCAGAGGAAAAAGCCGAACCTACAAAACCACCTCAATCGATGCACCAAGCACAGACAAGAGGTGGTTCAGTGTTTTTGTAAGGATTTTTTAATCTAAAAAGTCTGCTTGACAGGGAGGAAATCATTTAAAGGGAGTTTTATGGGACACCAGCAGTGATAAAATCAAACCATCAAGAGTAATAGGTGAAGAAAATGAGAGAAGATCAGAAACTTTTGATGAGATATTTGATAGACTTGAAAGCTCCATGGGATTGCACGCTGTTCATAGTGGGTTGCCTTGATACAGATGAATTGATAATGGAAATGTTTCAGTATATAGTGGAACATCCCGATGCTGAGTATCAGGAACTTTATGAAGTTACTTGCAAAATTGCCGAGAGAGAAGGGATTTTGGATGAAGAATAAAATTGTTTATATCCAATAATCTAAAATCTAAAAAGGACTTATTTTATGACTGAAAATATTTCGGGAATGTCGAGGATGACTGTCAGCAGAGCAGTGTCGTTGCTTTCTGCGGCATACATATCATTAATTAAATCTTCGTTGCCTTTCTGCACTTTTCCGTCGGTTATGATGTGGGGCGCACCGGGTGTGGGCAAATCACAAGGCGTGAGACAAGTTGCAAAGAAAATAGAAGAAAACACCGATAAAAAGGTTGTTGTTACCGATGTGCGGTTGCTACTTTTTAATCCCGTGGATTTAAGAGGTATCCCTACATCAAACGAAGATAAAACCCTTGCCGTATGGCTGAAACCGAAAATCTTTCAGATGGATGAGAGTGATGACGTTGTCAACATTCTGTTTCTTGATGAAATTTCAGCCGCACCTCCGTCAGTTCAGGCTGCGGCATATCAGATTACTCTCGACAGAACGGTAGGTGAACATAAACTCCCCGAAAACTGCATCGTTATTGCCGCAGGAAACAGAGTTACCGATAAATCTGTTGCATTCACAATGCCCCGTGCACTTGCAAACCGACTTTGCCACATCGAAATTGAGTCTTCTGCAGAAAGCTGGCATAACTGGGCAGTTTCACACGGAATCAATCAGATGGTAACGGGATTTCTGACAGCATCGCCTCTGTCTCTCAACGAAACTGAGTTTGAAAACAACGAACTTGCCTTTCCGTCGCCCCGTTCGTGGGAGATGGTAAGCAACATTCTCAACAGCGTTTGCGGTGACCTCAACAAGGTTTATCCGCTTGTTGAAGGATGCATCGGTACACGAACTGCAGGCAGTTTCAGAGCTTGGTGTGAAATTTTCAATAAGCTTCCGTCCGTTGAAAGTGCTTTTTGTGATGATTACGGCAACTGCTCGGTGCCTGTCAGACCCGAAGCAATGCTTGCGTTTGTTTCAAAAATGGTTGCCTATGCATCGGGCGAACGAACAGAAAAAGAAATCCGCAATTCAATTGAATATGCCGCAAAACTGCCGAATGAGATAAAATACAAGCTGTTTGACGATTATCTGCGGATAAAATCAATTCAGCCTGCATTGAAAAAGAGCAGAAGCTTTGCCGAGTGGATGATATATAACGACAAGGATTGGTTATATGACTAAACAGAGAATTAACCGCATAAAAAAGCAGATAATCCAATCCAGAACAAGGCTTCTTTTTGAGCATCCGTTTTATGCACTCATGCTTATGCATCTTGATTTTGTTTCCGACACAAAAATATGGACAATGTCAACCAACGGCAGAGCAATTTTCTTTAATCCTGATTATTTTGAAAAACTCCCAACCGATGAGCTAGATTTTATTCTTTGCCATCAGGTAATGCACATTCTTTTTGAAGATATTTGTCGCGATAACGAGCTCTCGGGTCATACATACCATCACGCTTGCGATATCGTTATCAATTCCCACCTGTGTGACGATGTGCTTGAAGATGATGAATTCCGTAAGCTTGGCACAATATATCATTCATTTGTTAAAGACGGTTTCATGCAAGAAGGAAAATTCTTTGATGCCAATGAGGTTTATCAGTATTGTCGCTCCGTTCCCGACGGCGATGAGGTTCTAAAAAACGGAATTATGATTGATAACGATAAATGGTGGGGTAAGCTGAAATATCCGAAGGACGACAAAACGCTGACGCTTATCATCAAAGGTGATCTTGATGATACTCTTGTATTGAGAACTGTTGGAGGTGAAAACGAATCAAAGGATAAAAAAGGGAAAGGTATGCCGACTGATGGTGATGGAGAAGACGGCGGCGGTTTTGTGGTTGGTATTTCCGATAACGGAATTGAATTGGATGTAGATTGGAAAACCCTTATTGCAGCCGCAATGGATACCGTATCGCAAATGAGTAACAACGGCAAAGGAGCCGGAAACGTGCCTGCATTCGCGCAAAGGCTTGTTTCGGATTTGAAAAAGCCGAAAACGGACTGGAAAAAGATTCTTAACGATTTTGTTCAGGAAGAAGTCTGCGATTATTCTTTTTCTCCGCCTGACAGAAGATTTGATGGCAGCGATTTCTTCCTGCCCGATTTTAACGAAAAAGACTTTGCTGTCAAGAAAATTCTCTTTATGGTTGATACTTCCGCTTCAATTACCGATGAGATGATAAACCTTGCATATTCCGAAATATGCGGTGCAATCTCGCAGTATAACGGCAAATTTGAGGGTGAATTGGGATTCTTTGATGTTGAGGTAACCGCTCCTGTTCCGTTTGATGCCGTCAACAATATATTAAGCATCATTCCCGTTGGCGGCGGAGGAACGGATTTCTTTGCGGTGTTTGATTATATAGCGTTGAACCGTTCCGCAGACAAGCCATCGGTGATTATCATTTTTACGGACGGTGAAGCGTATTACCCCGATGAATCCGCTGCAATTGGTATCCCCGTACTGTGGATGATAAATAATTATGATGTTAATCCGCCATGGGGTAAAACTGTCAGGTGTGTGCTTGATTAATGAAAAAGAAAATGCTACAATCAAATTTACGGAGGTGAGATGAATGGCATATTCGGAGCTTATAAAGAATTTTGAAAAAATCCGTGACTATATGAGAGAATTCTATGTTTACGGTTTTAAAAGCAGAGATGAATTCGATAAAAAGAGCGCCCGTTCTTATGATAACGAACGTCGCAGAATTGAAAGCTGGCTCGGAGATTATATGGGTTTCCGTCAGAGCGAAAACGGTAAGAATGTTTTTCTTTCCATTGACAGTCGTTCATCAAGCCGCAATCCGCTTTACGATGTTTTTAAATCAAAAAGTTTCACCGACGGCGATATAACGCTGCACTTTATTCTTTTTGATATTTTTCATTCATCGGATATTGAACTGACTCTCACGGAGATAATTGAAAACATTGAATATTATCTTCTTTGCTTTGAAAATCCGATGGAGTTTGACGAATCAACCGTTCGAAAAAAACTGAAGGAATATGTTTCTCTCGGTTTGCTTGTCTGCAGAAAAGAGGGCAAAAAGGTATATTATTCAAGAACAGCAGATGCTGATATAGCATCGTATTCCGATGCAATCGAATTCTTTGCGGAAGCAGGTCTTTGCGGAGTTATCGGAAGCTATATGCTTGATAAAACCGAAAATAAAAACGAATACTTTTCATTTAAGCACCACTACATAACCCACGCTCTTGAAAGTGAAGTTTTATGCGGACTTTTTGAAGCAATCAGCAAAAAGCGGTGGGTTAACCTTATAAACAATCCCAGAAGGCATGAACGCGAAAGAGAAGAAACCGTTCTGCCCATCAAGATATTTGTCAGCGTTCAGAGCGGCAGAAGATATCTTGCGGCATATTCAAAAAAATTCCATAACTTCAAAATGTTCAGACTTGATTATGTCAGCAATGTAACACCGCTTGATGAATGCAATAAATTTGATGCTCTGCGTGAGATGTTTTCGAAGATTGAAAAACATATGTGGGGTGTCGGTTACAGCGATAAAAATCAGCTTGAGCACGTTGAGTTTACCGTTCATATCGGTGTTAGAGAAAAGCATATTTTTAAACGCCTTATGCGTGAAAAAAGATGCGGTACTGTTGAAAGAATAGATGACCATACGGCGAAATTCACCGCAGATGTTTATGACTCAAACGAGATGCTTCCGTGGATAAGAACATTTATCTGCCGCATAACCTCGCTTGAAATGTCAAACAAGCTTGTTGAAAACCGCTTCAGAATGGATATGACGGATTTGTATCGTATGTACGGAATCGGAGGTGAGGAGTAATGCTTTTTCACGAGATTTACGGCAATTATTATAATGCTGTTGCGGCAATCCTTGCAGAAGCTGTCAAAGGTGACCTGACAGAAAAAAGAATGAATGAAATTGTCACCGAAAAAGCCTTTGCCGAAAGCTTTCTGACTATTGTTCCTGCTCTGAAAAACGGCAAATGGCAGCTTCTTGATGAAAACTTATCAACTCCGCTTGAGCACAAACCCTCCATGCCACTGACGGTACTTCAGAAAAAATGGCTCAAAGCAATCAGCCTTGACCCGAGAATAAAGCTTTTTGATGTGAACTTTGATTTTCTCGGTGATATTGAACCGCTTTTTACTCCTGATGGTTACGTTGTTTTTGATAAATACAATAACGGCGATCCGTTTGAAGATAAGCATTATGTCAAGAACTTCAGTGTTTTTCTTTGGGCAATCAGAAATAAAAAACGCTTGAAAATCCGTTATCACGGCAACAAGGGTCATTTTATTCTTATGGAAGGTGATCCGTACAGGCTTGAGTATTCTGAAAAGGATGATAAATTCCGTGTACTTCTGCGTCACTGCGACAAAGGAACATTTATCAACCTTTCAGGTGTTGAGCGTTGTACCGTTATCGGCAATGCCTGTGATGATGAAACCGATGTTGCTCTTGACGGTGAAACATATTTTATTCTTGAACTTACGGATGAAAGAAACTCTCTTGAAAGAGTTATGCTTCATTTTGCACATTTCAAAAAGGAAGCCGAGCGCCTTGATGACAATAAATATAAGGTAAAAATATATTATGACTCATCTGATGAGACGGAGCTTGTCATAAGGGTTTTGTCTTTTGGTCCTCTTGTTGAGGTCGTAGAACCTCAAAGCTTCAGAAATCTGATAATTGAGCGGCTTAAATCACAAAAAAATATTGAATTTTAACGATTGCGGGCTTGATTTCGGTCAAGTTCGCAACTTTTTTTCCGTGATTTTCCATTCTTTTGGCGATATAATCGCAATTGTGGAAAGCACAAAACGCTTACGCGGACATAAAGGCACAAACAGCAACAATCTGCTTAAAGCTACGACGAATTACATATTCGATTTTTGAGTTAACTGTGCCTTGAGATTAACCAATAAAGATACATACAGCAACTAACTCCGAATGCCCGATAATTTAATTATTACGGGAGGTAGAGCTATGTATCTTGAAAAACACAATATGCCGATGAAAGAACGTAGGTAAAATCCGAAATCTTTGGTCTTTGAGACAGTCGATGGTTATATTGTGATAATAAAGATGCTTGCACAGCAAACATGCAAATTCTCCGATTGGCATTTCGGGGAGCTGCAGTTACGGACCGCAGACCGCCACAGGCAACGCCAAAGAGCATCTTGAATAAAGGCACAAACAGCAACAATCTGCTTACAGCTATTACGGAAATCATGTCCGGTTCTGTTTTCATTGTGCCTTGTTACATAATAAATATAGATGCGTTTTGATTTATGAATTAATGATTCATTATTTGTGTACTGCGTAAAGGCAATTGGTGAAGATTTTTTCTGACTCCGCATCTTTGATAAAAGCACCAACAGCAATTATCTGTAGCTTATCTGGATAAAGCAGAGGACTGAATATCCTCGTAAGCAGGTTCGAATCCTGCCGTAAACGGTGCTTTGACAACCTATGATAAAGACACCGACAGCAACAATTCTGACAGAACTTGAGATCTGAAGTTACGGTGTCTTGTCAAAGGCACAGACAGCAATGTCGATGACACTGAATGAGCTAGGGCTGTGGAGAAAGCCTGAACTTTATCAAATCATAATGTGCCTTGTTTTGCTTAAAAAATATCTTAAGGAGGGGTTTTCAATGTTGAATTACCTTAAAAACGAAGCAAACAAAACCTATACCGAAAACGGTGCGGCTACATACCTTTCAACAGGTTCAGAATGCGTTGACCTTTTCGGCACAATAGGTGCAATCCGCAACAACTCCGAGCAGGAAATAATAACTCGCTTTGTCAGGGCGTTCACAGAAAACCCCGATATTGCAATGAAAATACTATTTTTTGCAAGAGATGTACGCGGCGGACTTGGTGAACGTCGCGTTTTTCGCACCCTTTTCAGATGGCTTGCAGTGAATTATCCTGAATCCGTGAAGAAGAATATCTCTTATGTTGCCGATTACGGCAGATTTGACGATCTTCTTGTGCTTATAGGTACACCTTGTCAGTCTGCAATGATTGAATTTATCAGAAATCAGCTTGCAAAGGATGTTGATGCATCATACACAGGCGGAGAAATCTCACTTCTCGCAAAGTGGCTTCCTTCCGTCAATGCATCTGACAAAGAAACCGTTAAAAATGCAAAAATCCTTATCAGGATGCTCGGCACAACCGATAAGGAATACCGCAAAACACTTTCCATGCTCCGTTCAAAAATCAGAATAATCGAAAATAATCTCCGTGAAAAGGATTATACCTTTGATTATTCAAAGCAACCCTCAAAAGCAATGTTCAAATACCGTGAAGCCTTCAGACGCAACGACGGTGAAAGATATAACGAATATCTTCAGAAGGTTGCGGGTGGCGAAGTAAAAATGAACACCGCAACCCTTATGCCCTATGAGCTTATCAGACCCTATTTCTCTTATGGATACGGCAATGATTCCGTTGAGGATGAAAGCATTGAAGTGGCGTGGAATAACCTTGAGGATTTCACAAACGGCGAAAATGCCCTTGCGGTTATCGATGGTTCAGGCTCAATGTACAGTAACTACGGTACTGTAATGCCTGTTACTGTTGCAATGTCACTCGGTATTTACTTTGCAGAGCGCAATAAGGGCGCATTCGCAAATCATTTCATCACATTCTCTGAAAATCCTCAACTTGTTGAACTTAAAGGCGAAAGTCTTTTTGAAAAGGTGAAATATTGTGAAACCTTCAATGAAGTTGCAAACACCAATATTCAGAAAGTCTTCGAACTTATTCTCAATGCGGCTGTCAAGAATAATCTGCCTCAGTCCGAATTACCCTCAACTCTGTATTTCATAACCGATATGGAGTTTGATTATTGCACAGAGGATGCATCCCTTACAAACTTTGAATATGCCAAAAAGATATTCGAAGAAAAAGGCTATAAACTCCCCCGTGTGGTTTTCTGGAATGTTGAGAGCAGAAATATGCATCAGCCCGTAAAACAGAATGAACAGGGTGTTGCACTCGTTTCAGGATGCACACCTGCAATATTCTCAATGGTTGCCGACGGTACACTCTCACCCTACAAGGTGATGATGGATATCATCAGCAGCGAAAGGTACAAAAAAATAGCGGCGTGAGTTTTCTCCGCCGCATAGAAAGGATTGATTATTATGTTAACTATCGGCGGAAAATTTAACACCGCAAAAGTTTTTATCGATAAAATAGATGAAACCGCAGCAGAACAGCTTGAAACTCTCTGCAATCAGAGTTTCGTAGAAGGCTGTAAAATCAGAATTATGCCCGACGTTCACGCAGGTGCAGGCTGTGTAATCGGATTCACGGCTGACCTCGGTGAAAGGGTTATTCCCAACATCGTGGGCGTTGATATCGGATGCGGCATGCTTACCGTTGACCTCGGATTCAATCACGTTGACTTTGACAAACTTGACAGAATCATCAGGGACAAAATTCCCTCGGGTGCAGAGGTACAACCCGGCAGACTCGTTCATCTGCCCGAAATGCAGAGTCTTTTCTGTTACAGAGATTTAAAGCATTCAAAGCGCCTTGAGAGAAGTATAGGTACTCTCGGTGGCGGCAATCATTTTATTGAAATTGACGTTGACGATGAGGGCAGAAGATATCTTGTTATCCATTCGGGCAGCAGAAATCTCGGTAAACAGGTTGCGGAGCATTATCAGAATATGGCGTGGGAAATTCACAGAGGTATCGAAGAGTTCTGGGCGGAAAAAGACAGAATTATCACCGAATATAAAGAAACGGGCAGAAGATCCGAAATTGAATCAACCCTAAAAGCATTAAAGAAAAGCTTTGCTAAAAAAGAGTCCGAAATACCTAAAGATCTCTGCTATCTTGAGGGTAAGTACAGAGATATGTATCTCCATGATATGCAGTTCTGTCAGTATTTTGCAACTCTTAACCGTTATATGATGGCAAAAATAATCCTCAACAGCTTGTTCGACAAAGAACTTGAAGATTTTGAGCATTTCGAAACTATACACAACTATATTGATATGCAAAGCAATATTATCCGTAAAGGTGCTGTTTCTGCAAAAAGCGGTGAAAAGTTGCTTATCCCTATCAATATGCGTGACGGCAGTTTAATCTGCATCGGCAAAGGCAATGAAGATTGGAACTGCTCCGCACCTCACGGCGCAGGCAGACTTTTCAGCAGAACCGAAGCAAAGGATAAGTTTACCGTTGAAGAGTTTCAGAACAGTATGCAGGGAATCTACAGCACCTGCATCAGCCACAGAACAATTGACGAAAGCCCTATGGCTTACAAGTCTATGGATGATATTGTTAATAACATATCACCCACAGCAGAGATAATCAAAATTATTAAGCCTGTTTATAACTTCAAGGCGGAATAATATTGATTTTTATCTGTATCAAAGTTATGATATATTTGCTCCTGTCTTGTGCCGTATGAATGAGATAGGGAATGACAGCCTGAACTCTTGCGTTGGGCAAGATTGAAAGGCAAGTGAAAGAAGTCACAAGAAAATGAATCTTGTCAGAAGGTGCAAGATATATAAAAGACGAACCACCGGTTATCCTGCACTTTTGCGGATTTTCGGTGGTTTATTTTATGTGTGAACTTAAAGAGTATATATTATTCTGTCAACCTCTGCTTTGATTTCGTCAAAACGGAATGCTCTGAATCCGAAGTTTCTGATTCGGCTGAGTGAAATTGTTTTGTTGTTTCCGCAATGCTCATTAATAAATGCGGTCGGAACAATGTAAAATTCCCAATTGTTCAGATTCAGCGGATATGAGGTTTCTTTTGTTTCACCCGTGTTAAGGCAAAAAACATAAATATCGTTCTGGCGTTCAAACTTGTTTTCGCCATTGTTGCTCTCATAATTGCTGTTGGCTTTTGTGATGCCGAAGGTTCTGACCTGCGAAACCTTGCCGCCTTCATTCCACGGATGATAATATGAGGTTTGTTTGACTTCGATTCTTGTGTCACGGTAGAACACATCGAACAGAGTCCAATAACCTGTGTTATATGAGTCGTCTAAACCAAGAGCCTTTGCAACAAGAAATTCCGCAATGGTCTCTTGCATATTATATATGTTTGAATACTGAAACTCCCAGAAATCCTTAAAATCAAAGCCCAAAGATTTTCCGTCAAGTTCAAATTTCTCCTTGCCTGTCATTTTCTCACGCCCAAAATTCATGTTGATTTATTATATCACA
>JAZSCL010000260.1:0-11515 GCA_045602905.1 Acutalibacteraceae bacterium | reverse complement strand
TTTAGGGCATCTTGCCATAAAATCACCTTTTTTTCTTTTATTTTATCGTTTTCTATATGTTGAATTAATTATTTTTGTCCGTAATATGCACCCTCGCCGTGCTTGCGGAAATAGTGCTTATGCTGAATGAACTTGTTTGCTTCAGGTGCCTGCATACTTTGGCTAAGATATGCCATTTTTGAAACTTCTTCAAGAATTGCGGAATTCTTTGCCGCCTCAAGGCCGTTTTTGCCCCAGGTGAAAGGTCCGTGGGAATGAACAAGCACTGCGGGCACAGCGTTGTAGTCAATATTGCCCTGCTCAAAGCATTCTGCGATAACCTTGCCCGTGTTGAGCTCATATTCGCCCTCGATTTCCTCTTTGGTAAGATCCCTTGTGCATGGCACCGCACCGAAGGCAAAATCCGCATGGGTTGTTCCGTAGCAGGGAATTTCACTTGCCGCCTGAGCATATGAAACAGCAAATGTTGAATGTGTGTGTGCAACGCCGCCGATTTCGGGGAATCTTCTGTAAAGCTCAAGGTGTGTGGGAGTATCCGATGAAGGATTAAGCTTACCCTCAACCTTTTCCCCGTTAAGATTCATAACAACCATATCCTCAGGTTTCATCTTGTCATAATCAACTCCCGACGGCTTTATTACAACAAGACCTGTTTCCCTGTCAATTTCGGAAACATTTCCCCAGGTGAAAAGAACAAGCTTATACTCAACAAGCTTAAGATTGGCTTCATATACTTTTTGTTTAAGATTTTCGAGCATATTTTTTCTCCTTATACAAACAAAGATGCAACAACGGTTGAATAAACGTGTGACGGATCTTTGAGGAAATTATGCTTGAGCTGCTCTGCCTGCTCGGAATCTGCAGCATAAACGGTAAGCTCCATCATAGGCTCATTTTTATGAATTACTCTGACCGTTACAAGATATCCGTTTTCGGTTTTCTTTATATCAACCGTATTTTCACTCTCTCTTTTTTCAAGAAGCTGAATTTTAAGAGCATCTGCCACTGCTGTTTCCTTAACGGATTTCGGAAGCTCTCTTGCAAGCTCGTCTGCCGAGAGCGCACCCTTCGGAGTTATGTAAACAAATCCGTCAGCCATAACGAGAATGCCGTTTTCCAGAAGGTCATCAAGAGCCTGCGTTGTTTCAAAATAATTTGCAAGTCCGTGGGTCTGAAGCGCATCAATAAGCATCGTATCCCTCAAAGGCTCCTTTATGCGGTTTACCATGAACGTTATCAGAACTTTAATCTGCGTTCTGTTTCTGAGTCCGCCCGGCTCAACGCCCTCTGAAAACGCATCAAACTCATTTTCAAAGAATTCATTATCCATTGACATCTGCATTCTCCCTGCGCTCTGCAAGAGCTTTCTGAATTTCATCCTTCTTCTTGCCGGTGTAATCGTTGAAAATCATAGGAATTGCGGCAAGTGCAAGGCTCACCATGGGAATAACGGTAACCATAAAGAACATTCCGTCAAAAACAGGCTGAGGCTGGTCAAGCACGGGAATATCATTAACAGGCTGCATAAATCCGACCTTTTCAAGCACAATGCTTGTGATGTAGGTTGAAATACCCGCAGTCAGCTTGCTGATAAATGTCTGCGATGCAAAACAAACACCTTCCGAGCGTCTGCCCGTCTTATATTCAAGATAATCAACGCTGTCGGCAACCATTGCGTAGGTAATAACATTGAAAATACCAAGGGGCAAACCCGCAACGGCAAGAACCGCAAGGAAAAGATAGAAGTTTGAATAACCCACAAAATACATGATTCCGTGGATAACTGCACCAAAAATTGCAGCTGAAATATAGATAGCCTTAAGCGACATCTTTTTGCGGAGAATGGGCATAAGCACCATTGCAATCATCATACCTGCGCCGATTGCAACAGTCATAACCGTCTGAACAGTACCCTTGGGAACGATTCCCGAATCCTTGATGAGATATGTTGCAAGGTAGCTTCCCGAAGTCTGAGCCATAAGCATCGCAGAACCGAGAACGCTTGAAACGATGAGAAGAAGCAAAGGCTTGTTCTTGACATAAGCTGAAACGATTTCGCCGACTGTAACCTTTTCTTTCTGCTGAACAACTCTCTCTTTTGTTCCGAAAAAGGCGAGCAGAGAAATCATTGAACCGAGAACAGCAAACATAAGACCGCTTACGAAATATCCCTTTGTGTTGCCGAGTCCGTTTCTGAGAACGGGAACAAGAAGAGTGGGAACAATACCGCCGACAGTGCTGAATATTCTTGCTGTTGAAAGCATTTTGTTTCTTTCGTTTTCAATGGGAGAAACAACCGCACTCAGACCCCAGAAGGGAACATCCTGAATTGTGAAGCAGATACCCCAGAGAATATATGTAACAGCCGCATAAGCAAGTCTTCCGTTATAGTCAAAGTCCGGAACATAGAAAAGTGCGGCGGTTGAAATCATAATAAGGAAGGGTGAAAAAAGAAGATACGGACGGAGCTTGCCGAATTTGGTGTTTGTTTTATCGGCGATGATACCCATAATCGGGTCATTTGCGGCGTCAAAAATTCTTGCCGCAAGGATAATAAGACCTGCGTGAGTAGGAGTAAGCTGCATTGCATCGGTATAGAAAATCAGCAGGAAGGTTGACATAAGAGTATAAATCATACTTCTGCCGAATGCCGATGATGAAAACGAAAGAAGTTCTCCGGTCTTAAGATATTTCTTTTCCATTATTTGTTTCTCCTTCTGCCTTTGATATCTTTACGTTTATTGCGGTTGGGATTGATGGGCTTTCCGTAACGGCCTCTTTCAAGAAGCTCTTTTGTTTTGAATCTTTCCTTTGTTGCATAAAGACCGCATTCGTTTGCCCATCCTTCACAGTAGGCACGGTAATAGGAAACATCGTTGATTTTTCTCATTTTAACAAAATACGGTACGTTGCACCATACAACCGAGGGTACGCCGATAATAAGAAGATAAAGAGGTCCGAGGATAAGCGACTGAATTGTGTGACCGTATTCATGAATTTTTGTGTCATTCAGACGGTCTCCCTCACGGCTTTTGTTTATGAAAATAAACATACCGAGTGATACTCCGCCGAAATTCTTTTTATCGATATATGTAACAAGTGCGTTGTGATACCATTCACTTTCCGCACCCTTTGACTTATAGACTATAAGCATAACAAGTCCGATAAGATTCTGAATCAGACCGTATGTAAACTGCCACAGATAAAATAAAACTGCTCTTAAAATTTTCACATAATCACCCACTATAGTTTATTCTGTAATATAGTAACATACAGCAGAAAAAATTGCAAGCGGAAAAGAACAGACGAACAGAAATTGGTTTGCGAATTTTTCTATTGACTTTGAGAAAAATGAGTGGTAATATAGATGTAATATCAAAATCGATGAAGCAGAAGGCTGTTTGCATCAGAGTTTTCCAGAGAGCCGTTCCCCGTGCTGAAAGAACGGTAAAATTCCGCAATCCGCTACCGCCTGCCGAGTGCCGCCGTATTCAAGGTGTGCCGTATCAGCTGCGTTAAGGCTGCCGAGTGCCGATATTTTATCGGAATAACGGGTGGAACCGTGGAGTTTTATGCTTCATCCTGTTTTTTACGGGATGAAGCTTTTTATTTTTTGTGCCGTGCACAAAAAGTGATATATTCCTTACGGAATGTTAAGGATAGGCTCTGCCTATGACCGATTATATTATGCGTCGCAGAACCTTAATTACAAATTGCGAATTTAAAATTGTAAATTTTGAAAGGAATGATATATATGATTAATGTAACCCTCAAGGGCGGTGTCGTTAAGGAATTCGAAAACGGCATAACCGCTATGGAAATCGCAAAAGGTCTCGGTATGGGTCTTTATAAGGCAGCCTGTGTCTGCAAAATTGACGGCACTGTATGTGACCTGAGAACACCCATCGAAAAAGACTGCGAACTTGAAATTCTTACTTTTGACGATGCTGACGGCAAGTGGGCACTCCGCCACACCGCATCGCACGTTCTTGCACAGGCAGTAAAAAGACTTTTCCCCTCTGCAAAGCTTGCAATCGGTCCCGCAATCGACAACGGCTTTTATTACGATTTTGATGTTGACGTACCCTTCACTCCCGAAGTTCTCGAAAAAATTGAGGCAGAGATGAAGAAAATCGTCAAAGAAGGTCTTGCTCTCGAAAAATACGAGCTTGATCCCGCAGATGCCATTAAGATGATGGAAGAAAAGAACGAACCCTTCAAGGTTGAGCTTATCAAAGAGCATTCCGACAACGGCGAAAAGATTTCGTTCTACAAGCAAGGCGAATTTGATGAGCTTTGCGCAGGTCCTCATATCCCCGATACAAGCAGGATCAAGGCTTTCAAGCTTACCTCATGCACAGGCGCATACTGGAGAGGCGACTCAAAGAACAAGATGCTCCAAAGAGTTTACGGTACTGCTTTCACAAAGAAAGAAGATCTCGAAGCTCATCTTGAGGCTATTGAAGAAGCCAAGAAACGCGACCATAACAAAATCGGCCGTGAACTCGGATATTTCACAACCGTTGAATCAATCGGTCAGGGTCTTCCCATTCTTATGCCCAAGGGCTCAAGAGTTATTCAGCTTCTTCAGCGCTGGGTAGAAGATGTTGAGCAGAAAAACGGATATCTTCTCACAAAAACTCCCCTTATGGCTAAGAGAGACCTTTACAGAATTTCAGGCCATTGGGATCATTACCGTGACGGTATGTTCATCCTCGGTGACCCCGATGACGAAGAGAAGGAATGCCTTGCACTCCGTCCGATGACCTGCCCCTTCCAGTATCAGGTTTATCTCAACAGTGCAAGAAGCTACCGTGACCTTCCCATGCGTCTTGGCGAAACATCAACACTCTTCCGCAACGAGGATTCAGGCGAAATGCACGGTCTTATCCGTGTCCGTCAGTTCACAATTTCAGAAGGTCACCTTGTTCTCAGACCCGACCAGCTTGAAGAAGAATTCAAAGGCTGTCTGAGCCTTTGCAAATATTTCCTCGGAACAATCGGTATGCTCGATAAATGTACCTTCCGTTTCTCACAGTGGGATCCCAACAACACAGCTAAATATGAAGGTACTCCCGAACAGTGGAATTCCGCTCAGGAAACAATGGGCAAAATTCTTGATAACCTCGGCGTTAACTACGAAATCGGTATCGACGAAGCCGCTTTCTACGGTCCCAAGCTTGACATTCAGTTCAAGAATGTTTTCGGCAAGGAAGACACCATTGTTACAATCCAGATTGATATGCTTCTTGCAGAGAAATTCGGCATGTATTATGTTGATACAGACGGACAGAAGAAGCTTCCCTATATTATTCACAGAACAAGCCTCGGCTGCTACGAAAGAACTCTTGCTTATATCCTTGAAACCTTTGCGGGAGCACTTCCCCTCTGGCTTTCACCCGAGCAGGTAAGACTTCTTCCCATTGCAGACCGTCATCATGCTTACGCAAAGGAAGTTGCCGCAAAGCTTGAAGAGCTCGGAATGAGAGTTTCCGTTGATGACAGAAGCGAGAAAATCGGCTACAAAATCCGTGAAGCACAGCTTGAAAAGATTCCTTATATGCTTCTTGTTGGCGATAAGGAAATTGAAGACGGTGCTGTTTCCGTTCGTAAGAGAGGCGAAGGCGATCTCGGTTCAAAGAGCGTTGACGAATTCATCGCAAGTGCACTTGCAGACATCGCATCAAAGAAAATCTGGTAAAAACAGGAGAACGAAGCTTCGGTTTCGTTCTCTTTTTATATCCTTTTAAAATAATTGTTAACAAAAAGTTCACAATTACATTGCAGGAATCGACGGAATTATTCCGTATTAAGTATTGAAGGGGTGAAAAACATGAACTCAATCCGTGAAAACACCTGTGCAAGAGAAAAACAAATTCTCTCTCCCCATGCGGCTTATGCCTGTGAAAGCAAGGGCAGACTCCGTCCTGAGGAGGAGTGTCCCGTCAGAACCGCTTTTCAGCGTGACCGTGACAGAATTATACATTGCAGCTCATTCCGCCGTCTCAAGCATAAAACTCAGGTTTTTCTTTCACCCGAGGGCGATTACTACCGCACCCGTCTCACCCACACTCTTGAAGTTTCGCAGATTGCAAGAACAATTGCCGATGCGCTGATGCTCAACAGCGACCTCACCGAAGCCATAGCTTTGGGTCATGATCTGGGGCATACTCCGTTCGGCCACGCAGGCGAAAGAGCGCTCAACGCCATCTGTCCGTCAGGCTTCAAACACTATGCTCAGAGCATGAGAGTTGTTGATGTGCTTGAAAAAGACGGCAGAGGTCTTAATCTTACCTTTGAAGTGCGCAACGGCATCGAACGCCACACAAACGGCGAACAGGCAGCCACTTTAGAAGGCAGAGTTGTCCGCCTTGCAGACAGAATCGCCTACATAAATCACGATATTGACGATGCAACCATTGCCGGAATCATGTGCGAGGAGGATATTCCTCTTGCAATCCGCAATGAGCTTGGTCATTCGAAATCAAAAAGAATAAACACACTCGTTCTCAGCTGTATTGAGAACAGCGTTGATGATATTGTTCTCGACAAGGGGATTCAGCAGGTTTTTGATGAGCTTCACAGCTTTATGTTTGAAAAGGTATACACCAATCCCGTTTGCAAAAGTGAAGAAAAGAAAGCCGTTGAAATGATTCAAAAGCTGTATCTTCACTATGTTGAAAAGCCCGAAGAATTACCCGAGCAATTCAAAATAATTTCCGTAAGAGACGGCATACACACCGCCGCCTGCGATTTCATTGCGGGCATGACGGACCGATATGCGGTGCGTGTTTTCAACGAGCTTTATGTGCCGAAAGCATGGAGCGAAATCAACGATTCATTTCTTTGATAAAGAGGTGTCACTATGAGATTCAGAAAGCTTGTGTCGGTTTTATTCTGCATAATCATTGCCGTTTCAGGTTTGGTAACAACCGCATATGCAGACTGGTATGACGATGTAAAATCTGGCTGTACCTGGGTTGAAATCGAAGGTGATGAATTTGTTGTTGACACCTTCTGCGGAGTTGAAGCCCGCTACAACGAAAGCGATTATTACTATCAGTGCAATGAGCTTATCATGAGATTCTACCGTGAAGCATACGGTCTTGAGGTTATGGCTTATATGAACACGGGACTCATTATGCTCACCGAAGGCTACGGCTTTGTTGAGGCTGAAGCTCCCAAAAAAGGCGATATTATTTACGTTACCGCCGAAATGAGAAATTCGGGGTCCGACCACTGGGCAATTGTCAAGGATTACGGCAACGGCTACATAACAATGTTTGAGCAGAATGTCTTGTGGGAAGGAAAAGGTGCTAAAAACCGTCAGATAAAGTGGCCAACGGATTCCTATTATCTGCTTACGCCCGTCAGTCTCGGAAGTGCACCTGATCCCGTACTTAAAGGCATTGAAGAAGAAACAACCGTAACAACCACCAAAAAACCGACTACAACTACCACCACAACAAAAGCTACCACCACTACCACGAAACCGACTACAACAAAACCCACAACCACGGCAACCACCGCAAAGCCAACTACAACCGAAACAACAATAACCACCACCTCAACAACGACGGAAACAACAGCATTGAACACAACCGTACCTCTTTATGATGCGGAAACAACATATTACTCCGTTACTCAGTATGAGGAATATCCGATTCTTCAGCAAACCGAAAAAATAACAGAATCAAAGGAAGAAAACTCGGATACAGCATTCAAAATTCCCGTTGCGGCCGTATGCGGTGTGCTTACCGTGCTGATTGCGGTTCTTGCTGTGATTCTGATAAAAAAGAAAAAATAATTCTATAAAAATACAACCGGAAGGAGGCGGGATTTTGAGAATAAGCGAAAGATTCATTCAGGAATTGCAGGATAAAATCGATATCGAAACCGTGATTTCTTCGCAGGTCAATCTTAAGTGCAGAGGCAAAACTCTTGTCGGACTTTGCCCCTTTCACAACGAAAAAACCCCGTCTTTTACGGTGTATCCCGAAAGCCGTTCATTTTACTGCTTCGGCTGCGGTGCAGGCGGAGATGTTATCACCTTCGTGCGGAGAATAGAAAATCTTGACTACATAGAAGCTGTTAAAGCCGTTGCACAGATGGCGGGGGTTTCGATGCCCGAAGACGGCTACGACGATACCCTTTCAAAACAGCGTCAGCGGCTGCTTGCCGCAAACCGTGAGGCTGCAAGATTTTTCCATGAGCAGCTTATGAATCCCAAAAACAGAGATGCCCTCAACTATTTCCTCAAAAGAGGGCTTGAAATGAACATAATCCGCCGATTCGGTCTCGGATATGCCCCCAACGATTGGCGTGAGCTTACGAATCACCTTAAATCCAAGGGATTCACAGAGCATGAGCTCGTACTCGCAAACCTTGCAAGACGTTCCGATAAAAACGGCAGAGCCAATTATTACGATAATTTCAGGAACAGGGTTATGTTCCCCATAATTGACCTTCGGGGCAACGTTATTGCCTTCGGCGGGCGTGTTATGGACGATTCAAAGCCCAAGTACATAAATACGTCGGACACTCTTGTTTATAAGAAAAGCAACGGTGTTTTCGGACTCAATCTTGCGAAAAACGCCAATGACAACAAGTTGATTCTTGTGGAAGGCTATATGGACGTTATCGCCCTTCACCAGGCAGGGTTTACGAATGCCATTGCCTGTCTGGGCACGGCGTTCACAAACGAGCAGGCAAACCTGCTCTCGCGCTATGCGGATGAAGTTATTATCTGCTACGATAACGACGGCGCAGGCAGAACGGCAACGGCAAGAGCGCTGGGAGTTCTCAACAGAACGGGGCTGAAGCTGCGCGTTGTTCAGATGACCGGCGGCAAGGATGCGGATGAAATCATACGCACCCACGGAAGGGAACGCTTTGCAGATCTGCTTAAATCAGCCGCAAGCACAACGGAATATAAACTGCTTGAAGCCCGTGCAAGGTGCGACCTTTCAACGGATGACGGTAAGGTGGAATTCCTGATGGCGGCGGCGGAGATTCTTGCAGGCTGCAGCATTGTTGAGCGAGATATCTATTCAACACGGCTTTCAAATGAGCTTGGCGTAGGCGTTGACAGCATTAAGGCGCAGATAAAGATTGCGGAAGGTAAGCTGAGGCGCATTGCCGAAAGCAACAAACGCAGGGAAACGGATGCACTGCTTACCAAAAGCTTTGAGGATAAAAACAACCCCGAGAGGGCTTCAAATCTGAGGGCGGCAAAGGCAGAGGAAACGCTGATTGCTTCCTTTATGCGTAACCCCGATTTTTATAATAAGCTGAAAGAACGGATTTCCTCACGGGATTTTGTAACCGCGTTTAACCGCAGAATTATGGAGTGCCTTGAAAAAGCTCTTGATAACGGGCTTGAGCCGAATCTGAGTATCTTTTCTTCGGATTTCACTCCGGAGGAAATGGATTCGGTCACAAGGATTTTTCACCTGTCCTCAACTCTCGGCAATACGCTTAAGGAATGTGAGGACTGCATAAAGGTCCTTAAAGAAAGCTCATCATCGGCTCCCACGGATGCATCTTCCATGAGCGATGAGGAATTTTTAAGTTTGTTCAAGAAAAAATAAAAATATAGTTTAGGATGTGAGATTTATGGAAGGAACAGAAAAGAAGACCCCTTTCAAAACGCTGGTGGAGAAGGGCAAGGCAGCAGGCAAGCTTACAACCCAGGACATTGATACCGCGATTATCGAAATGGACCTTGAGCTGGAGGAGCTTGACAAGCTTTACGAAACCCTTGAGGCAAACGGCATTGAGGTTGTTGACGATCTGTCAACCGCCGCCCTCGAGAACTTTGACGTTGATATTCCCAAAGCCCTTGATATCGGTGGCGGCGATGATAAGGGAGTTGCAGTTGATGACCCCGTTAAGGTTTACCTTAAGGAAATCGGCAGAGTGCCTCTGCTGACTCCCGAGGAGGAAATCGAGCTTGCAATCCGTATTGCGGATGACGACGAGAAGGCAAAGAAGCGCCTTGCAGAGGCAAACCTTCGCCTTGTTGTAAGCATTGCAAAGAGATACGTGGGCAGAGGTATGCAGTTCCTTGATCTTATTCAGGAAGGCAATCTGGGTCTTATCAAGGCTGTTGATAAGTTTGATTACACCAAGGGCTTCAAGTTCTCAACCTATGCAACGTGGTGGATCAGACAGGCTATCACAAGAGCTATTGCTGACCAGGCAAGAACAATCCGTATTCCCGTTCATATGGTAGAAACCATAAACAAAGTTAAAAAGACAAACAGCCAGCTGCTCCACAAGAACGGCAGAGATCCCTCTGCAGAGGAAATTGCGGCAGAGCTCGGTATGCCCGTTGATAAGGTAAGAGAAATTCTCCGTGTGGCACAGGAGCCCGTTTCGCTTGAAACACCCATCGGTGAGGAGGAGGACAGCCATCTGGGCGACTTCATTCCCGATGACGATGCTCCCGCACCTGCAGATGCGGCTTCAATGCTCCTGCTCAAAGAGCAGCTCAACGACGTTCTTAAGACTCTTACTCCCAGAGAAGCAAAGGTGCTTGCTCTGCGCTTCGGACTTGAGGACGGACATCCTCACACTCTTGAGGAGGTTGGCAGTGAATTCGGCGTTACCCGTGAGCGTATCCGCCAGATTGAGGCAAAGGCTCTGCGTAAGCTCCGTCATCCCAGCCGCAGCAAGAAGCTGAGAGATTATATTGATTAAAAGCGAAAGCCGTTGGCGATGTGCCAACGGCTTTTTTTACGTCACTTTTTTATTTTGTACGATTTGTAAATTCCTTTATAAGCTCATCTTTAACAAGACCTTTGAGCAGGTTAAGGCGGAGAATGAGGTTTGCTTTAAGATAGTCACGGCTCATAAAATCGCCTGCAATAATATTGACTCTGTCAAGCTTGACGGGGTCTGCGGCAATATCTTCAATAAGCCGAGGGAAAAGTGCTCTTACAGGCTCGTCAAGGTCGTCGGGCCACTTTGACCAGCCGTTTTCCGTGCCGGGGTTTGGGGTCTGCTGGGTCTGGAACCAGTTGAAGCCGTCAACCGTGCATTCAACAAGATATTTCTGGATTTCTTTTATGAATTTTTCGGGCTTATAGCCGTAAACAACCGGATTCCAGGGACCGTGCATAGGAGCGTCGGTGCTGAAATCATATTCCTTTTTCTCGTTGAGAATTATGTATTTTTTGCCTCGGTTGCGGATATCGCCCATTGTTACATCGTTTATGTCGTCAAAGTCGGTGAGAGCATATTTTTCGGGGTTAAGATACGTCCTGATAAGTCTGTTTGTTTCGGCGGTATTGCCGTCGTAGCTGAGCTTTATGGGCCCGATTGCCTGATTCATATAGGTCTGCATACTGATAACAAAAAATTCGTTTGTGGTGTCCAGAAGCCTCTGAAGATTTTCAAATGCGCGCTCCGCAGGCATACCCGTCATAATGCCGTGAGCGATGAAAAGATGACCTTTTTTGTTTGCCTTGAGTCATATGTCAAACATACGCACGCCGTGCATTGCCTGGTCGTA
>JAZSCL010000259.1:0-56348 GCA_045602905.1 Acutalibacteraceae bacterium | reverse complement strand
GCTTGCTGCAGAGGCCGGCGTTGACAAAATGCCCGTTTATAACCGTAACAGCTTCCTTGCCGCCACAAAAGAAAAAATAGAAGAGCTCAGAAAAGAACAGCAGCAGAAAGAGGAAGAATCTGAGCAGAAATTTTATTCCGCTTTGCTGAAGAGACTGCCTAAATTCAATTCCGAAAAGGATTTTGCGGATGCTCTTGCTGTTCTCGATGAGATAATATTGTAAAATAAAGGGTCGATGCTTGCTGCACCGACCCTTATTGGTTTTATTGAGATTCTTTGAATTCCGAGAAAACTGCGTGAAGCTGAGCTCCTTCAACAGAAAAATCAAGCAATTCGCCTGTCTCCGCATTTCTTGTTACTGTATAAATGCCTCTTTCTCCGTTTCCTTTGTATGTTGCAATGCCGTCGGAAACCGTGACTTCAACATCGATTCCGTGCTCGATATCCGAAAGGGCATCTGTAAGAAGTCCGCCGAATTCCGTTTGTGGAAAACGGTTGAGGTCTGTTTCGAAGTTCAGACCGTCATATGTAACCTCACACACTCCGTCTTTGTAATTCAGACCGAGCGGAGAAAGAATTTCGGGGGTCAGCATCTGTACCGTGTAATCATCCGAAGCGTTTTTTGTGAGCACTGCGGTCATCTCGATGTTGTTGAATTTAACATCGAGATTTGCGGTGAATGCCGACGGTATCGGCGGAGGAGTTGCGCTTTTTTGCTTTGTTTGCTTTTCACATCCCGCCGCAAGCAGAATAAACAATGCGGCAAAAAGAGAAAAAGCCTTTTTCAAATAATCACCTGCTATTCAAATTTCGAAAAAAGCTCGGGCAGGTAATTGAGCACATCGGTCGGAAGCATACCTCTCATTGAGGTTTTTTCCGCAACCGCATCCGCACACAGTCCGTGAAGATAAACCGAACAAACCGCCGCATCAAACGGTGTCATGTTCTGCGCAAGGAATGAAACCATCATGCCGGCAAGCAAGTCTCCGCTTCCGCCTCTTGCAAGACCTGCGTTTCCCGTTGAATTAACATAAATCCGTTTGCCGTCGCATACAACGGTGTTTGCTGTTTTCAGAACAACGGTAACGCCGTATTCTTTTGCAAACGCATGAGCGATTCCGATTGGATTTGCTATGATTTCGGCAACGGTTTTTCCGCAAAGGCGGCTCATCTCACCGGGATGAGGGGTAAGAATAACCGGAGCCTGAGCTTCTTTCAGTATATCTATATTTGTTGTGATTGCGTTTATGCCGTCAGCATCAATAATTATCGGTTTTTTCAGCTCTTTAACTAAATTTATAATCATTCTGACGGTGTCTTTGTTGAAGCCGATGCCGCATCCGAGAAGCACTGCCGTTGCTCTGGCGGATGCTTCTGCAACTCCCGCCATGGCATTGAATGCGAATGTGCCCTCGAAATTTGATTCAAGGGGAAGGAGAAGAGGCTCTGTGAATTTGGGCGCAATTGCCGCATAGGCACTCTGCGGGAATGCGGCGGTAACGAGACCTGCACCGCATCTGAGTGCACCCGTAACAGCAAGATATGCTGCACCCGTCATCCTCATGCTTCCGCAAACGCACAGAGCATGACCGTATGTGCCCTTGTTTGAAACGGGCTTTCTTTTCGGGAGCATCTTTTTTATATCCTGAGCGTTGAGGGTGAAACAGGTAACGCTGTCGATATTTTTGTAGTCATCGTCGGTTATTCCGATATCCGCTATAACGATTCTGCCGCAATATTTATTGCACGGCTTCATAATATGAATCGGCTTATATGCGGAAATCGCAATTGTCATATCAGCCTTGAAAACAGTGCCCTGAACCGTTGCGGTGTCGCAGTCTGCACCTGCGGGAACGTCGATTGAAACAATTCTTGCATCCGCCGCATTCGCCGCCTGAGCAAGCACACTCAGAGAATGGTTGAGAGTGCCCGTGAATCCCGTTCCGAAAACAGCCTCAACGATTATATCTGCATGATCAAAATAAGGCTTCAGCAGAGTAAGGTTGTTATCATACCGTATAACATTTATACCTGCCGCTTCCACCAATGAAAACATCTCAACCGAGTCCTGTGCTTTCGGTTCGCCGCAGGCAAGAAGAACGGTAACTTCGCAGCCGTATTCCCACATTTTTCTGGCGATAACAAAGCCGTCACCGCCGTTTTTTCCTTTTCCGCAGAGAACAAGAACATTACGCGGATTCTGTTTGGTTATGCAAAAATGTTTTTTTATCACAGCGGCACAGGTCTGACCTGCATTTTCCATAAGCTGAGGAAAGGTGAAGCCTCTTTTTACGGCATTGCATTCAGCCTGATACATCTGATTGCTTGTAACAACAAACATATAATCACTCCTAATCGGATTATCACAGATAAATTTTATCATATAAATCCTCACATTTAAAGATTATTTTACAAAATATATAATTTTTTCTTTAAATTTATTGCGTTGACTGTAAATTAGTGATATATTTATAATGACATAGTTTCGGGAGGCCCGATTATGGAAAAATATATAAATGAATATATAAGACCGCGTCTGCAGGGTGACGGAGGAGAAATAACCTTTGTAAAACAAGAAAACAGCGAGGTAACGGTGCTCTTGCAGGGCGAATGCTCAAAATGTCTTATTCTTGACCGCTGTCTGGCATGGATTGAACAGCGTATAGAAACAGACAGGGGCGAGAAGGTCAGAGTTATCGGAATACGCAAAAAGCCGTATTTTCAGGATGTGTGAGGTGAAATGTAATGGCACATATCAAAGTTGAACGCAGAAGTATGCGTCCCGAAGAATGGGTGAAACTTCGTTTCGGCTGGCTGAAAAGGCATATTTATTCCGAAAAACACGAAATCACAACCTTCAGAATCAAAGAAGCCAGACAGGTTTCTGAAATGAACTTTGAATTCTATGATGAAGAGTTCAGACCGCTTGAAAGAGGGGATATGTATTTCACTCCCGACGGCACAGCGTTTATCGAAGCCGATTATGAAATCCCCGCTCATCTTGAAGGAAAAAAATATTGTTTTGCGCTGAAAACTGCGGCGGAAATGATAGTTAAGGTTAACGGCGTCTATGTCGGCGGTATTGACCCTAACCGTGAAAGAATGAATCTTTCGGAATATGTCAGCGGAAGAAAGCTTCATTTCGAAATAGTGGGTTATAACCGATCAAAGCCCGATGATGAGCGTAATCCCGAAAGCCTCAGCGTCAGAGGATGCCGACAGATTTTTGAGGGCGGATATATTGCCGTTGTCAACGAAACGGTGCAGAGTCTCGTTTATGATATCGAAATGCTTCTCGATGCGGCGCTGAATGAAGTTTTTAATGAGGATTTTCGTGCACTTGCAATCCGTGAGCTTGATTACGCACTGAATTATATTGATTTTGATGATGTGCGTAACGAAGATGTAAAAGCGGCTGCAGAGCATATTGATAAATATATTTTCTTAAACAAAAACTATAAAAGCGGAGGCAATGTTGCTCTTGTGGCACATTCGCATCTCGATATTGCGTATTATTGGCGAAGAATTCATGCGGTGCAGAAGAATCTGAGAACTGTTCTTATTCAGCTCCGTCTTATGGATAGATATCCCGATTTTAAATACGCTCATACACAAGCATATACATACGAAACAGTTGAAAAGTACTATCCCGAAATATTCGAAGAACTGAAAAAAAGAATCGCAGAGGGCAGGTTCGAACCCGTAGGTGCGATGTATGTTGAGCCTGACTGTAATGTTCCCTCGTGCGAAAGTCTTATCCGTCAGTGCCTTTACGGTCAGAACTATTTCAGAGAAAAATTCGGACTTACTGTCAATAACTGCTGGCTGCCCGATGTTTTCGGCAACAGCTGGATTCTGCCTCAGATTTTAAAGAAAAGCGGTGTTGACTATTTTGTTTCGAACAAGATGTCAACATGGAACGATACCAACAGATTTCCTCACAATAATTTTATCTGGAGAGGAATAGACGGCACGGATGTTTATGCGTGCGTACCGCCGACTCATTTTATTTCGTGGAATATGCCGAGTCAGGTTCAGGAAAACTGGGAGGCATATCAGGATAAAAACGAAAGCGGACAAACCCTTCAGATGTTTGGCTACGGCGACGGCGGAAGCGGTGCAACCGAAGAAATGGTTGAGCTTATGCACCGCCTTAAAAAGCTCTCTGTTGTTGCGGATACCGAGCATATTACGGGCAAAGAATTTCTTTCCAGGAATTTTGACGGAAATGATAAGCTTGCGGTCTGGGACGGCGAACTTTACCTTGAAATGCACAGGGGAACCTTTACCACCAAATCAAAGCTCAAGGAGCTTAACAGAAAGCTTGAATTCATGCTCCGTGATGCGGAAATGATTTCTGTCAGCCGAATGAAAAACGGCATTGATTATCCTGCCGAAAAAATCAGAAGCATCTATAAAAAGCTGATGATAAATCAGTTTCACGATATTCTGCCGGGAAGCCATATAACCCCCGTTTACCGTGATGCGATGGCGGATTATGCTCAGATGGAAACGGAGCTCAATGAAATCATCGGCAACGGAAAGAGGTATCTGAACACTCTCAATTTCAAACGAAACAGTCTGACATTTATACCCGATGAAAGCGGAAAAATTCTCCGCAAGGGAGAAAAAGGCTTTTATGTGATTCCGGGAATCAATTCGCTTTCAAGCGGAGAAATTGAACAGAAAAACGGAAATCCCGATTGGATAACCGTTGACGGTTATAAAATCAAAACACCCTTCTATTCAATAGAATTTGCTTCCGACGGAAGTATGGTTTCGGTTCGTGATAACGAACTTAACAGAGAATGGGTCAAGGGTGATTTCAATAAGCTTAAAATGTATCACGATAATCCGGGCAACTATGATGCATGGGATATTCTGCCGAACTATAAGGACAGACCCTGCGATATGACCGTGAAGAGTCCTCTTGAATTTATCGGCGCCGACGGTGAATGTGCGGAATTTTCAGTAACACACGCAACCGATAAAAGCCAATGGAAACGGATAATCCGTCTTTTCCGTCAGTCAAGGGGAATTGAGGTTGAAAATATTGTTGACTGGAATGAAAAGCATAAGCTTGTAAAAGCGGAATTTGACTGTAACATTCTCAGCCGTGAGCTGGTTTGCGACACATCGGCTGGGATGGTACGCAGAGAAACCCACAGAAACACAAGCTGGCAGCAGGCGCGCTTTGAGGTTTGCCATCATAAGTGGTGCGATATGGCTGAGCAGGGCGGCGGTGTTGCTCTCATAAACGAAAGCAAATACGGTGTTTCGGCAGAGGGTGGCTGCATGGCTCTTTCGCTTCTTCGCGCAACAATCAGACCCGATCCCACATCGGATATGGGACAACATGATTTCTGCTATATGATTTATCCCCATGCGGGCGATGCTGTTACGGCGGAAATCAACAAAAAGGCATTCGAATATAATATTCCGCTCCGCAAATCCGATGCTGAAATCGATTTGCCCGATTTCGGTGATTTATGGCTTCAGGCGTTGAAGCTTTCCGAAAACGGAGAATATACGGTAGTCCGTCTCTGCGAACAAAACGGGGCGAGGGGAGTTATAAACCTTCCCGAAGAAGCGGACATTTTAAACCTTATAGAGGATAAAATCGGTTCGTCAGACCGAATTGAATATTCACCTTACGAAATAATTACATTAGGAATCAGGAAGTGATAAAAATGACAGGTTACGAATATTGGCTTACCTTTGACGAGGCAACCAGAGCAGAGCTTGAAAGCATTACAGACAAAGCAGAGCTTGAGGACAGATTCTATAAAGACCTTGAGTTTGGAACGGGCGGTCTGCGCGGAGTTATGGGCGCAGGCGCAAACAGAATGAACAGATACACCGTATCAAAAGCAACAAAGGGTCTTGCTGATTATCTCAACGAATGCTTTGAGGGTGAAAAATCCGTTGCGATTGCGTATGATTCACGCAATAACTCAAAGTTGTTTGCAGAAACGGCAGCAGGCGTTCTCTGCGCACAGGGAATAAAGGTGTTCCTTTTTGAAACTCTTATGCCCACTCCCGTTCTTTCCTTTGCGGTAAGATATCATAACTGCACTGCAGGTATCGTTATCACCGCAAGCCATAATCCCAAGGAATACAACGGCTATAAAGTATATGACAGCAAGGGATGTCAGCTTGTTCCTCAGTATGCCGATAAGGTTATTGCTTATGTAAATGCTGTTGAGGATATCAAAAATATTCCCTGCCTCGGACTTGATGCGGCAAAGAATGACGGCAAGCTTGTGATGATAGGCGATGAAACCCTTGATGCATTCCTTGCAGAGGTTAAAACCCAGAGCCTTTATAACGAACCCACGGAGCTTAAAATCGTTTATACTCCTCTTCACGGAACGGGTAACATTCCTGTGCGCAAGATTCTTGAGGGCAGAAATGTTTCGATAGTTAAAGAGCAGGAACTTCCCGACGGCGATTTTTCAACGGTCCGTTCACCGAATCCCGAAGAAAAGGATGCTCTTACTTTTGCTCTTAAGCAGGCAGAGGAAGAGGGTGCGGATATCGTTATCGGTACAGACCCCGACTGCGACCGTGTCGGTGTTGGCGTTCGTCACAACGGCAGCTATATTCTTCTTACGGGCAATCAGACGGGTGCGCTCCTTGTTGATTTTGTTCTTAAGTTCAAAAAAGATTCAATGCCCGCAAATGCGGCGGTTGTCAAAACAATCGTAACAAGCGGTCTCGGTGCTGCGATTGCTGAAAAATACGGTGCAAAATCCGTTCAGACTCTCACAGGCTTCAAATATATCGGCGAAAAAATCTGCCTCTGGGAGGAAAGCGGCGAAAACACCTTTGTTTTCGGATATGAAGAAAGTTATGGCTATCTTGCAGGCACTCACGCAAGAGATAAGGATGCTGTTTCCGCATCAATGCTTATTGCTGAAATGGCGGCATATCATAAGAATAACGGCAGAACCCTTGTTGATGCTCTTGATGAGATTTATGCAGAATACGGTTATTATTTTGACTGTCTTGAAACCTATGTTCTCAAGGGCAAAGAGGGTGCAGAGAAGATTCAGTCGGCTATGAAGGCAATGCGTGAAAGCGGCGAAAATCTTTTTGATGACCTTGATGTTCTTCTTGACTATTCAAAGGGTATCGACGGTCTTCCCAAGGAGAACGTTCTCCGTTTCGATTTCAAAGACGGCTCATGGGCAGCCGCAAGACCCTCGGGAACAGAACCCAAGCTCAAGCTCTATTTCTCGGTCAAGGGAGAAAACCGTGAATCAGCCGAAAAGAGAAAGAATGAAATTCAGGATGTTCTTTCTCAGAAAATATACGGATAAAAAATCGGAGGTAAATTCATATGAAAAAGTTAACAGCACTTCTTCTTGCGTTGATAATGGCATTTTCGGCATTTGCGATGCTCGGTTATGCCGACGGTGCACCCGTAACAGTACACATCGAGCAGACGGATGAAACCGAAGGCGATGTTGACAGAGTTATCAACTGGTATGAAGTAAACGGCAAATACTATTTCTTTATCCCTGCATCAATCGATTATGATGTTGCAAAATTCTGCGTTCACGGTGCTGAAGCAACCGTTAACGGTGCAGCCTACACAGAATCGAAAACTCTTGCAGAAGTTTTTGGCGACAAGTCGGAAATCAAAGTCGGTTTTAACGGCGCAACACACGATGTAGTGATTTTCAGAGAATCAAAGGTTGCATCCGTATTCATTGCAACCGAATCAGGTTCACTTGATGCCATCCATGCAGACAAGAGCCACAAGGAAAAGGGATTTATCGAAATCGTTAATGCTGACGGCGGAATCGAATATGACGGTGTTCTTGACCAGATTAAGGGCAGAGGTAACTCCACATGGGAAATGGAAAAGAAGCCTTATAACATCAAGCTTGACGAAAAAGCAAATCTTTTCGGCATGGGTAAGAGCAAAAAATGGAGTCTTATTGCAAACCACGGCGATGCTTCTCTTATCAGAAATGTTCTTGCTTATGAAGCCGCAAAGAGAGCAGGCATGGAATATACGCCTCTTTTCACTCCCGTTGACGTTTATATCAACGGCAACTATGAGGGCGCATATCTTCTTACAACAAGAATCGAGGTTGACAAAACAAGAATCAATATTCAGAATCTTGAAGATGCAAACGAAGAAGCAAACCCCGACGTTAAAGATATCGAAGCTCTTCCCAGAGGCGGTGCGTACGGTAAGTATGCAGGTCTTCTTGAAAACACAATGAAGTGGATTGAAATCCCCAATGATCCTGAGGATATCACGGGCGGCTATGTTATCGAAATGGAGCTTGCAAACAGATATTACGGTGAAGTAAGCGGTTTTGTTACAAGCAGAAGCCAGCCCTTCACAATGAAATCCCCCGAATATGCATCAAAAGCACAGATGGAATATATCAGCAGTTATTATCAGAAGGTTGAGGATGCAATCTTCAACAGCGTTGATATGAGAGAGCTTAATGAAATTCTTGATGTTGAATCAATGTCACAGATGTATCTCATCAACGAATGGTGCTCCAACATGGATGCATCCCTCACCAGTACATATTTCTATAAACCTGTTGGCGAGCCTCTTCATGCAGGTCCCGTATGGGATTTCGACATCGCATTCGGCAACAACGATTCAGAGCGTTTCGGCAATAATTATAATGATCCCACAAAGTGGACTGTATGCTACAACAGAATGTACAGAAACACTGTTTTCGGCAAGTGGGATATCGAGGAGAAGCCTACCGTATATAATGTAATATGTAAGAATGACGATTTTATCGACAAAACTGAAAGAATCTGGTTTGATTATATGGATGCTGCAGTGAGCGAAACCATTTCTTATGTTGACGGTGAATATGTACCTGCCATAATTGGCTCGGCTGTTGCAAACGCAATCCGTTGGAACATTTTCGGCACAACCGATATCAATGCAATCAAGGATAAGTTTGCTTCCGAAACTGCATCGGTTATATATTTTGCAAGACTTAAGTCGCAAACAATCGATCAGGGCATCGGTATGGTTCAGACCAATGTTCCCGAAACAAATGTTATCCTCAAGGCACTCAAGGGTGTTCTCGTAGGCATGAACGATATTTTCGAAAAAGCAATCGTTCTTTTTGGTCTTGAAAATATGGAATAATTGAATTCAGCCCCGCATTTCTTATGTGGGGCTTTGAATATTAAACGGAGGTATGGTTATGAAAAAAATAATTGCTCTTGTTCTTGCGTTGATCATGAGCTTTTCGGTGCTTTCGGTTTCATCCTTTGCAGCGGAAGCGGGTGGAATTTCCTCTTTTGCGGTTAAGGTTGTAACCGATGCCGGGGATGATGCGGATCTTGTTGTGAATTTGTTTTACGGCAATCCGAAATATTACCTTTTCATTCCCGCATCTATGGACCTTGAAAAAGCCGTTGTTGAATTTGATGCGGTATCCGATATTTACTGCGGAGAAACTAAGCTCGAGAACGGCTGCTCAGCAGCATTTATGAAAGATAAGCAGGAGATAACTTTAACCTGCGGCAACGGAAACTATGATGTTGTTATTCTTGCGGAATCAAAGGTTGCTTCGGTTTTCATTGAAACCGAAAGCGGCAGTATTGATGCCGTTCATGCAGATAAAGAGCATAAAGAAGCAGGCAAAATAACAATAATCAACGCAGACGGTGAAGCAGAATGCGCAGGCACTCTTGATTACATCAAGGGCAGAGGCAACTCCACATGGGGAATGCCCAAGAAGCCCTATAACATCAAACTTGAAGATAAAGCAGACCTTTTTGGCATGGGCAAAAGCAAAAAGTGGAGTCTTATCGCAAACTATGCCGATACATCACTCCTGAGAAACAGCCTTGCCTATCTTGCTGCTGAAAATGCAGGTGTACCCTATACTCCGAAATTCACACCCGTTGATGTTTATATCAACGGCGAATACATGGGAGCTTATATCCTCACAACAAGAGTTGAAGTTGACAAAACAAGAGTCAACATCCAGAATCTTGAGGATGCAAACGAAGAAGCAAACCCCGATGTTGATATCGAATCTCTCCCCAGAGGCGGTGTATACGGCTCAACCGGCGGATATCTTGAAAACACTAAAAAATGGATTGAGATTCCCAACAATCCCAAGGATATAACAGGCGGTTACATAATCGAAACAGAGCTTCCTTCAAGATATGATGAAGAGATAAGCGGCTTTGTTACGGCAAACAGCCAGGCAATCATTCTCAAATCTCCCGAATTTGCTTCAAAGGAGCAGATTGATTATATCAGCGGCTGGTATCAGAATTTTGAAAATGCCGTTTACGGCAAGAAGGGCCTTTCCGAAATTGCAAAATACTGCAACATTGATTCACTTGTTGATGTTTATCTTCTTAACGAATGGTATGCAAATCATGATGCGGGTCTGACCAGCACATATCTTTATAAACCCGTCAACGATACTCTCTATGCAGGTCCTGTGTGGGATTTTGACAGAGCTTTCGGCAACTGCGACAGAATAAGATTCGGCATGGACTACAATCAGCCCGAGCATTGGACTGTTTGCCACAGCAGACTTTACGGTATAACAATTCTCGGTGCGGGTGATACATCGGATATCCCAACATTCTATAATCATCTTGCAAAGAATCAGCAGTTTATTGATATGTGCAAAGAAAAGTGGAATTCGGTTATCAAATCCGCAAGTGAGAAAGCAACGGAATATATCACAACCGAATATGCAGAGAATGTTGAGGGTTCTGCGGTTGCAAATGCAATTCGCTGGAATACCTACAGCACATCGGATATTGCTGCAATAAAAACAAAATATGCAGCTGATGTTAAGAAGGTTGCTGATTTTGCAGATAAGAAGGCAGATTTCATATCCGCAAATGTCGGCGTGATAGCTGAGGCTGAAGTTGAAACCGATTTTGAAGATAAGTTCAACATCTTTTTCAGCGATGTTCTTGAAAAACTCATCAGATTTTTCAGACTTGAAAACATAATTTGATTTTTTTCTGAAAATGTTAGACCAAGTGTATTTTTGTTTCGTCTTATAGATGAATGGGCAGAAAACAGCCCTAAAAGGAGGAATAAAAATGACTTGTCCCAGATGTAACGCAGAAATTTTTAACGACGCAGAGGTATGCAAGTTCTGCAATTTTGATGTAAAGGCACACAAATCCGAGTTTGAAGCAGCATATAAGGTTGATACAAACAAAGCGGAAAATGAAATGAAATGGTTTAAATTTTTGATTTATTTTGTTTTGTTTGCAGATGCCGTAATGAGAATAGCCGACGGTGTGATGAAGGTTACGGGCGGCGTTTCACGAGGCGGAATGTATGATGCCTATGGTTTTCTGAAACCCGTTGACATTGTTTTCGGTATAGTGTCATTCGGTCTTGCTGCATTTTGTGTTTATACAAGATTTCAGCTTTCGGGATTTAAAAAGAACTCGCCTAAACTGTTTTATCTTCTTAACATATTGATTACGGTTTACTCAGTAGCATACGATATTATTTATCTTGTTATTGTTTCGCTTGAAGCAAATAAATTTTTTGTTTCGGATGTAATTGATTTGGTTATAACCGTAGTTTCAATGGGACTCTATATCTTCTTTAGTGCAGTTTATTTTGACAGACGCAGGCATTTATTTGAAAAGGGGGACAAATAATATGAAAAAGAAAAATATTATTTGTTCCGTTCTCGCATTGCTGCTTTCTCTTTATTTTGTTAACACTTATTTTATCTTTGAAAATGTTGATGACAAGATAGCGGAAGATTTTTCCCGTCATAAAGGAAATATTGATGCTTTTGCTCTTGATATAGTCAACAGAGATTATGACCTTTACCGTGTTATAAGTGAAGTTGCAACAAAATCCGGTTCGGCATTCCCGACTGCAGCAATTCTTTATGATTCCGAAGGAAACATAGTTTCACAGTCAGGCGTATGTCTGGAATTTACCCATAACGGGGAAGATATCTTTTTCAGACTTGATGATTATCTGACTACCGAAATCAAAGAACAGATTCTGAAATTCAAAAAAGACCACGGTATGTATGTTGAGCGTTTTGATTATAATATCAAAGACGGTGAAATCGTTCCGGTCAGAATGCTGATGTCACAGACGGGAAGCCGGAAAGATATTAAAGAAGATGTTGTTTTTATTGATTCGGAAGCGGAGTATTCCGTCGAATGTGTTCAGGAGTATTTCTCATATTCTGCGGATTGGCGTCTTGATGAAAACCATTATAACAGCAAGCTTTATCGGTTCGTATGCGAAAAAGCCTTCGGTGACGATGTTCGAAACAAGATTTCCGAAAAAATTGTTGATTGGAAAGATGAACCGGTAGAGAAAATCGATGCTGAGTCGTGGCAGGATAATTTTAATGAGACACGTTTTTACAACATTGGCGGAGAAAATTATGCTCTGCACATCCGTTCAGAATATAATCCTTTTGTTGAAACCCTTTGCTCATCGGATTTTATTTGGCAGCAGATTAATCTCACATTCGTTTACCTTGTTATAGGTGCGGTTGCTTTGACCGTCGTTAACAAAAAATGCAAGAAACATGAAGATTCCTGATAATCGGTTTAAAATCTTCCGAAAAGCTTTATGAATTTTTGACCCTGTGCCGTTAATGCGGTACGGGGTCAATTTGTTTTTGAAAAACACACAAAAAACTATTGACAAAATATTTTTTCGGTGATATTATATCACACATAAAAGCTATGACGAAGAAAGCTGAATTGCAAAGTTTTCAGAGAGGCGGCGTTTGGTGCGAGCCGTCAGCGGAACAGTTCAAAGCTATCCCTTCTGAGCAGGAACTCCGAAAATTTTTATGAGTAGACAGTTTCCGTAGACGCTGCGTTAAAGCGTAGGGCTTGTTGGAGTCCGTTGAGCGGCACGAAGAGTGCAATTTGAGTGGTACCGCGGGTTAGATTTTACTCGTCTCAAAGCAATAAAAATTGCTTTGGGGCGTTTTTTGTTTTCCTCAGAGCAAATACAACGAAAGGAGCAAAAATATGGACTACAATTTGAAAGAGGTTGCCGGCAGAATCAAAGACCTGAGAGAAGTAACCGGCTATTCACAGGAAGAACTTGCAAAGCTTACGGGCGTTTCTGTTGAGGATTATAAAATTCTTGAGCAGGGCGAAACCGATTTCAGCTTCACATTCATTTATAAGTGTGCAAAGGCTTGTGGCGTTGAGGTTGTTGATCTTCTTGAGGGCAGAAGCTCAACTCTTACATCTTTTGCAATCACAAGAAAAGGCGAAGGTGCCAAAATAATTAAGAAAAAAGGCTATGTATATAATAACCTTGCACCCAAATTCAAGGATAAGCTTGCAGAGCCTTTCCTTGTAAAATTCCCATATCTTGAAGAAGAACAGAACGCTCCCATAAAGCTCAGCTCCCACAACGGTCAGGAGTTTGATGTTATCGTAAAGGGTTCGCTCAAGGTGCAGGTAGGCAATCATGTTGATATCCTTAACGAGGGTGATTCGATTTTCTATAACAGCCTTATTCCTCACGGTATGATTGCCGTAAGCGAGGGCGGATGCGAATTCCATGCCGTTGTTCTTAATCCTCAGGACGGACAGGTCAGCGAAGAATATCCCGATACCCCCTATGCTTCGCACAAAACCCATGTTGTTGAAAAGAAAACACAAACAACCGTTGCGGATAATTTCATAGAGTCAACCTATGATGAAAACGGTGTGTTCAGCGGAATTTCGTTCAAGAATGAAGATAAATTCAACTTTGCATTTGACTGCGTTGATGAAATTGCTGCAAAAACACCGGATAAGCTTGCAATGATGTGGGTCGGTAACGATAAATCCGAACGCAGATTCACATTCAGCGACATGAAGAAGTATTCGGCAAAAACCGCAAACTATTTTGAATCGCTCGGAATTAAAAAAGGCGACACCGTTATGCTTGTTCTCAAGCGTCATTATCAGTTCTGGTTCTGTATGCTTGCTCTTCATAAAATCGGTGCAATCGCAATTCCCGCAACAAATCAGCTTGTTGAACATGATTTCATATACAGATATAAAGCTGCGGGGGTAAAGGCAATTGTTTGCACTGCAGACGGAGAGGTTTCTGTTGAAGCTGAAAAGGCAGCGGCTGAATTCCCCGAAATGATTAAAATTCTTGTTGGCGGCAAAAAAGACGGATGGAACGATTTTAATGTTGAAATGGAACGCTTCAGCACTCATTTCTTCCGTAACGAAAACACACCCTGCGGCAATGACCCCATGCTTATGCTCTTTACTTCGGGTACAACGGGTTATCCCCGTATTGCAACCCATTCATATAAATATGCTCTCGGTCATTATCCCACTGCAAAGCATTGGCATAATGTTAATCCCGACGGTCTTCATTTCACGATTTCCGACACCGGCTGGGGTAAGGCGCTCTGGGGAAAGCTCTACGGACAGTGGCTCTGCGAAGCGGGTGTGTTCACCTATGACTTTGACAGATTCCATTCCGATGATATTCTTCCTCTTTTCAAGAAATACAATATAACAACTTTCTGTGCGCCTCCCACCATGTACAGATTCTTCATCAAAGAAGATTTGTCGAAATATGACCTTTCGTCAATCGAATATGCAACAACAGCCGGTGAAGCGCTCAATCCCGAGGTGTTTAACCAGTTCAAGAAGGCAACGGGTCTCACCATCATGGAAGGCTTCGGTCAGACTGAAACAACTCTTTCAATCGCAAACTTTGTGGGATCAACACCCAAAATCGGCTCAATGGGTAAACCCAGTCCTCTCTATGATGTTGTTGTGCTTGACCCCGACGGCAATGAATGCAAAACAGGAGACACAGGCGAAATCTGTATCCGCACAAAAGACGGTGCACCCTGCGGTCTGTTTATCGGTTACTACAGAGACGAAGAAAAAACCAATGATGTATGGCATGACGGCTATTATCATACCGGCGATACTGCAACTATGGATGAAGACGGTTATCTCTGGTATGTGGGAAGAATAGATGATGTTATCAAATCATCAGGCTACCGCATCGGACCCTTTGAGATTGAAAGCGTTATCATGGAGCTTCCTTATGTTCTTGAGTGTGCAATCACTCCCGTACCCGACGAGGTAAGAGGTCAGATTGTTAAGGCAACAATCGTTCTTACAAAGGGAACGGAAGGAACGGATGCTCTCAAAAAAGAAATTCAGGAATATGTAAAAACACATACAGCACCCTACAAGTATCCAAGAATTGTTGAATTTGTTGAGGAACTTCCCAAGACCATCAGCGGTAAGGTGAGACGTGTAGAAATCCGTAAAAACGATCTTGAAAAATTAAATAAATAAATGAATGAAACCAAAGAGGCGGAGTATGAAAAAGCTCTGCCTCTTTTTGCTTATTTTTCTCTCCGGAAAAAATTTTTTGGCTTTTTTTCAAAAACGGCAAACCTTTTTGTTTGTTGCAGCGTCTTATAGGTGTAAGCGGGAAGACGTTCACGCTGAGGAGAAAAAGAATTCTTAAATCTTAATAAATCAAGACGGAGAGATAAGAAATGAAAACAAATATTATCAAGAAGATTACTGCAACGGTTCTTTCTGCGGCAACAGTGCTTTCCGCAGCCTGTATTTCTTACAATGCACACGCATCGGACAATTTCGGCGATGAAATCGTTATATCGGTTGAATCGTTCGGAGAATCCGGTTACGGCTACGAAAACATAAGATATGTTGATGAAAACGGCAACGAAATAGTGAATGAATCCGTTATTTCAACTCAGAGCAGTGCAAACCTGCCTGAAACATACGATTCAAGAGAAAGAGGGATAATAACTCCCGTTAAGGATCAGGGAAGGTCAGGAAGTTGCTGGGCGTTTGCATCAACGGCACTCATGGAAACGGGTGCAGTGCTTGAAGGCATCGACACACTTGAAACAGCCGACTATTCTGAAGCACATCTTGTTTGGTTTACACACAGAAGAAGAGTAGAAGATACTTCAGACCCAACTCACGGTGACGGCGTCAACGAAGGCAACAATCCTTATCTTACAGGAGGAAACACAAGAAAAGCTGCCGCAACCTTTGCAAGATGGTCGGGAACAGCAAACGAAGAAAGCTATCCGTTTAACGGTAAAGACCTTCCATCCATGGGTAACTATGCGGAAACAGAGCGATATACAACCGAAGGCGGAGCAATTCTCAAATCATGGGAAGTTCTTACCTGCGAGGCCGATATAAAAAAATGGATTATGGAAAACGGTGCAATTTCCGCTTCATATTTCCACAGTGACGATTATCTTGATGAGGAAAAGAATTCTTATTTCTATCCCGAAGAGTTGTCCACAAACCATGCAATCGTTATCGTAGGCTGGGATGATAATTATTCTGCATCAAATTTTGTGTCGGTACCCGAGGGTGACGGCGCATGGCTTTGCAAAAACAGCTGGGGCACACGCTGGGGCGATGAAGGCTATTTCATGATTTCCTATTATGATGCAAGCATCGCTTATTTTGAAGGCTATACCGTTATGGCGGCAGATGATTATTATAATAATTACACTTATAACGGCGCACCGTGGCCGAGCGCATACGGAGTATCGGGTGCGATTCAGTGTGCGAATGTTTTTGTTGCAGGTGAAAAAGAGAATCTTGCGGCAATTTCAACCATTACAAGATCCCCCGGAACAAACGTTAAGGTCAGCATTTATACAGACCTTCCGGAAGATTATGCAAATCCCACAGAAGGGACTCTGGCGGCATATACCGAAACATTCATTGATTATGAAGGCTATCACACAATTGAGCTTGAAGAGGAGATAGCTCTTGAAGAAGGAGAAATCTTTGCGGTTGTTCTTGAAGAGAAAAGCAGCAGCTCAATTACATTTATTCCCATCGAAAAAGGAGAGAACTATACATCTTTCAAGGGTCAGACCTTCATTAATACAAGCCCCGGAACAAACAAATGGAAAGATACATTCGGAACAAATTACGGCAATGCTTATATTCAGGCTATAACAAAATGTGCACACGGCGACTATGAAACAGTTACGGTTGAATCAACCTGTGCCGAAACGGGAAGAGAAAAAACCGTTTGCGCAAAATGCGGTAAGGTTACGGATGAAATCGTTCTTCCCGTCAGACAGCATGTTTACGGCGAGTGGAGTGAATACACACATACCGATGACGGAAAGGCTGTTGCCTCCCGTTCATGCATCGGCTGCGGAAAAATTCAGTATAATTCATATACGGAAGGCAATGTTGTTAGCCTGGATAGTTTTCTGGAATTGTTTTTCGCAAGGATATTTGAGGTTTTCAAAGGAATGTTTGCATCCGTTAATTGATTATGATATAATGCAGAAAAACATAAAATGAGGGTAAATTATGTTGCAATACGATGAAACAATAAAAGAATTCAGGCAGAAAATTTCAAGAAAAAAGCATCTTGAAGCAATGCTCGAGGATTTGAATAAACAAAAATACGATCTGGAAGATGAGGTCAGAATTCTGAAAATCCGCAAGAATTATGAGCAGAAGGATGTTGACCGTCTTGAAGGCAGAAGCTTATCGGCGTTTTTCTACGGCGTTATCGGCAAAAAGGACGAAAAGCTTGAAAAAGAACGCAGTGAAGCCTATGCTGCTGCAGTGAAATATGATTCGGGTGTCCGCGAGCTTGAATATGTTGAAACCGCAATAAGAAATAATACGCAGGAGCTTGAATCCCTGGCAGGCTGTGAAGAAAAATATGAAAAACTGCTGTCTGAGAAAGCGTCGTTGATAAAAGAGCAGGATGACTTTACGGCTCATGAAATAACAAAGCTTGAAGAACGTATTTCTGATGCCGAAAACCAGAAAAAAGAAATTGCCGAAGCTGTTTATGTCGGTGAAAAGGCGGCTGAGTGTGCCCGCGCGGTTATTTCAAAGCTTGGCGATGCAGAAAACTATGGAGTCTGGGATTTGGTTGGCGGAGGAATAATATCGGATATTGCCAAACACGGTGCTCTTGACGAGGCACAGGAGCTTATCGAAGAACTGCAGATTCAGCTCCGCAAATTCAAAACCGAGCTTGCTGATGTAACAATCAATGATGAACTGAAGATAGACATAAGCGAATTTCTTCGCTTTGCAGACTATTTCTTTGACAATTTGTTTTCCGATTGGATGGTGCTCAAGAAAATTCAAAAGTCTCTTGAGCAGGTTAAATCGGTTCATAAGAGCATAGAAAATGTTCTCGATACGCTCGGAGAGATGTATGCAAAGGCAGAAGCTGAATATATTCTGTCAAAGGAAAAACTTGATAATTTCATTATCGGAACGGATATATAATCCAAAAACGGATTGCAGGGACAGCTTCCTTTGCAATCCGTTTTGCTTTATGTGTTACAAATTGTTTCCGATGCAACAATTTTTGAATATATAGTATATATTATATGTTGAATTTTTATTTAGTTTATATTATAATATCAGTGTATAATTTCTTCGGAGGTAAAAAGCATGAACAGATTATTCAAAAAATCCCTTGCTGTTATTGTTTCGATAATAATGGCGTTTTCGGTTTTGCCTTTTTCGGGCATTGATTTTTCCGATTTCAGCGTTTGGGCTGCGGAATATGCAACAGGGGATGTTTTTACACTCGGCTCATATCCTCAGAGCATGGTTACAGACAAAGACCTGCTCGGCGAGCTTAATTCCTACAGCTTTTCATGGGAGGATGCAGACAGCTTCAGCGGCAACGGAAGCATCGGTTCAATGAATGCAGACGGCTCGGTAAAAACTTTTGATGTTGAGCACGGTGGTGAAAAATACAGAGCGGTAAAATTTTCTGCTTACCGTCCCGAGCTTACCTACCGTCAGGCTACGGAAAAGAATTCGTATCAGGACGATAACGGTTATAATATAAACACTGTTTATTGGTTTAAATATGAACCTCTTAAGTGGAGAGTTATCGGCAGCGAGGGTATAGCGGTCAGCGAAACTCTTGTTGATGCTCAGGCATATGCAAACAGTGTTTATAAAATTGAAAATCAGACTGACGCTTCGGATGATGACTATTATTCGGATCAGTCGGCATCTGCAGCTGCAAACAGCTATGCGGATTCAACCGTAGGCTGTTGGCTCAACGGCAGCTTTATTGATACTGCTTTCACCGAGGCGGAGCAGGAACAGCTTGTTTATTCAAAGCTCGGCGAAGGTGATTTTGATAAGGTTTTCCTTCCTTCATACGATGAAGTTTCGGAATTCACCGATTCCCAGCGTGTTGCATCAGGTACCGATTATGCAAAGGCAATGGGTCTTTACACGGTTGACGGTAATTCGTTCTGGTGGCTCAGAGATGCAGGCGCATACAGCTACTATGCACTCAGAGTAAACAATGAGGGTAACACCGACACAAACGGCAACAGCGTTGATTTTGCAAGCTTCGGCGTTCGTCCTGCAATCAGAGTCGGCAACGGAACAGGCGGTGCATATAAAGCAACCTTTGATTACGAAAACGGCAACACCGAAACAGTATGGTTTGTTGCCGGTGAAGCAGTTACAGTTCCCGAAGCTCCCGAAAAAGACGGTTATGAATTCGCAGGTTGGGTTAATTCCGTAACAGGCGAGGCAATGCCCGAAACTATGCCTGCAGGCAATGTAACATATGTTCCCAACTGGAAGGGTGCAGACGGCGTTGCATACACAGTCTTTACATATTTCATGAGCACAGACGGTTCTGTTTACGAAGAAATGTCTGCCGTAAAATACGGAACAACGGGCGAGACGGTTACTGTGGAAGCAACGGAGATTGAAGGATTCACCTTTGTTTCCGATATCAGTGTTGTTTCAGGCGAGATTCTTGCCGACGGTTCAACAGAATTCTATCTTTTCTACAACAGAAATCAGTATACGGTAACAATTAACGGTGTTTCGGGCGAATACTATTTCGGCAGTGAAATAACACTTGAAGTACCCGAAGCTCCCGAAGGATATTCATTCTCTCATTGGGAGAACGGGAACGGTGAAACGGTTATTTCTCCCTTCACCGTTCCTGCAGAAGAAACTGTTATAACCCCTGTGTTTTCTGTTCTTTCTTTTGAAGTAACATTTGTTTCCGACGGCGAAATTTACTCCACCTCAAATCTTGAATTCGGAGCAGAAATCGTTGCTCCCGAATCCCCCAAAATAGAAGGTCATGAGTTCCTCGGCTGGTCACTTGACGGCGTTAATGTTACCGGAAACCTCGGAACGGTTCCTGCGGGCGGAGTAATCTTCACGGCAGTGTTTGCTGTTAACAGCTACACGGTCAATGTTTATGTTCAGAATCTTTATTCCGAAGAGTCAACACTTGTTGATTCGTTTGATGCCGAATACGGAAGCGTGATTGATGCTCAGCCCGACGGCTATGAAGCTCCCTTCGGTTATTCCGTTTCAGAGGATGCATACACAGACAGCGGATTTGTCAATGCTCTTGAAGACGGTGCAACCGTTCCCGAAGGCGGTATTGATATTTATTTCAAACTCGTTCCCAATATATATGATGCCGAATTTGATGCGAACGGCGGTGTGTTCAGCAACGGTTCGGATATCATGATTGTTCCCACGGCGTATGAATCCGAAATAATTGTTCCCGAAACTCCCGTAATGGAGGGCTATGATTTTGATGGCTGGGATCCGGCTGTTTCAACCATGGATGAAGAGGGCAAATATTTTGTTGCAACATGGACTCCCGCTGTGTATACCGTAACCTACTATCAGCATGATGAGGTTTATGAAGAATTCGAAATGAATTACGGCGATGAGTTTGATGTTCCTGCAGACCCCTATATCAGCGGTTATGAATTCATCGGCTGGGCAGAAGCAGAAGGCTCGGATGAGCTTGCAGAGCTTCCCGAATATATGCCCGCATATGACCTTGTATATTATGCCGTTTTTGAGAAAACAGGATATTCAACCTATTGGGTTGTTGACGGAAAAACAACAGAAATTGTTTTCGATTACGGTCAGGAGATTGAAGCTCCGGAAGAACCTTCAAAGCTTGGCTACACCTTTGCAGGATGGGATCCCATGATTCCTGCAACGATGCCCGAAGAGGAAATAACCTTCACCGCAAAATGGACAGACAATAACGATAACAATCTTGTATTCAAAACCGAAATTCTCAGACAGAATCCCTCTACAGGCGCATGGGAAGTAACCGATACCGTTAAGCCCGGCGAATCTGTCAAGGCAAGACTTTATATAGACACAAGCTATTATACAAACGCAGGCAACTTCATGGTTTTCTATGACAACAGCTTCTTTGAAGATGACTATGCTTCGTTAACAAAGCTTGATTTCACGGCAAACAGTGAAGCGATGGGTAACAGGAAAATCCGTGTAGACGGTTTGTTTGTAAAGCATCTGCCGACCCTTACAAACCTTGTTACCATGGTTAATAAAGGCTATATTACGCAGGAATTTGTTGACACACATCAGGTGTTTGTTTGTCAGTACACAATCAATCCGTCAAACAATTTTGTGTTTAACGGTGAATATTGGTTTGCGGAATATGACCTTAAAGTAAGAGAAGATGCAGTCGGCTCGGGTGAATTCCTTGTTGCAGACGGAACTGTTATGACTACATTGAGAGACAAGGCATACACCTCTATTCCCGTCGGCACGGAAAACGGTAATACAACGAATGTAACTGCACTCGATAAGATTGATGTTAACATCGTAACAATGAAGAGACCCGTTTATCTTGAGGAAACTCAGAGTGTTTCAACAAACGGCGTTTCCGTTCACTATGCAAACTATGAAACTCAGGCAGTTGCAAAGAAGCTTCCTCTTTCATCCGCAAAGACTGAGCTTGAATATGACTGGGTATACTTTGAAAACAAGACCTATACACCCACAGTATACCTCACATATGACAACGAGCCTTTTGATGCACAAAAGGAGCTTTCAATCTCCTACAGTAACAACAATAAGCCCGGCAGAGCAACCGTTGAACTTGTCGGCGAAAACAGATTTACGGGCTTAGCAAACCTCAGCTTTGTTATCAGCAACGAGCAGGTTCCCGGTAAGATAAAGAACTTTACCGTAATAGGCGGTCTTAATAAAATCGAGCTTTCGTGGTCATCATCTGCATCGAAGTTCAATATTTACCGCAAGATTGAAGGCGGAAAATATACTCTTCTTACCACAACCGCCTCAAAATCCTACACCGACACACTTGTTCAGACAGGCGTAAACTACTATTATCAGGTAGCGGGTGTGGGTGCGTATGATGTTGAGGGAGAGAAGTCTGTGGAAGCGGTAGCCGTGGCTTATGCAGATACTCAGGCACCCACGGGAGTAACGATGAATTCTGCAAGCGGTTCAACGCTCAGCGGCACGGCAACCTTTACAGCCTCCGCAACAGATAACGACAGACCCGCAAAGGCAGTTTATTCATATTCAACCGACGGCGGTGCAACTTGGATTCCTATGGGTGAGGCAACAGACAGCAGTTTCACCGCAACTCTTGATACAACAACAATAAATGCAACAAAAATCAAGGTTAAGGTTGTGTTTGAGGATACCGCAGGCAATAAGAGCAATCCATTTATCGAAGAATATACAATAAATAATGCCCCTGCATTCACAATGGAAATCAGAGTTCCTTCAAGAACGGAAATCAAATACGGAGATGCAATTTATCTCCATGCCGATATAACAGGCAATCTTCCTGCAGGCGCAAAGGTTATGTGGGTTGCAAGCAACGGTAACTTCAATATGGAAGTTTCGGAGGATACTCTCAGCTGTAAGATTTCTCCCAATGCAAAGGGTGTAACAACCTTCAGTGCGGTTGTTGTTGACGAAAACGATAACCCCATTTCACCCGTTGATACGCAGGATATGAACTCAAAGGCAGGCATATTCCAGAAGATTATTGCATTCTTCAAGAAGCTTTTCGGTCTTACAAAGGTTTATCCGCAGAATCTGATTTGATTTTAAAAAGGTGAGCAGAAAAACTGCTCACCTTTATTTGAAAGGAAGTTGAAATATGAAATTAAGAGCACCCTGCGTTCCTCTTATTACAATCGACCCTTATTTTTCTGTATGGTCATCCGATTGCACACTGAATGTTTCAAATACCGAGCACTGGACAGGCAAAAGCAATTCGATTATAGGCACTGCCGAGGTTGACGGCGAAAAATATCTTTTTCTCGGATATCACCGTGATATTCATAAAATGAAACAGATTTCGCTTGATATCAATGCACTTTCAACATCAGCCGTTTTCGAAAACGGTAAAATCAGAATAAATCTTCAGATGACATCTCCTGTTATTGCCGATGATTACACTCTGTTAACAAGACCGGTTTCTTATATGGAAATTTCATGGGAATCCGTCGACGGGAAAGAGCACGATGTTTCAATTAAGGTTGCGGCAAACGAAGAGCTTTGCCTTGATGAGGCTGATCAGAGTCCCGTTGAAACAGAAAAGGTTTCTGCAGGCAAAACAGTCGGCATGAAAATGGGTAACACCGTGCAGAAACCTCTCAACAGAAGCGGCGACGATGTGAGAATCGACTGGGGCTATTTCTATCTTATGACAGATGCTGAAAATGCTGAAGCATATTCAGCCAAAATCTGGAGTGACGACCATATCCATGTCGGCGCAAAGCTTGAAGAAGGCAAAAGAATGATGTATTACTTTGCTTATGATGATATCGTGAGCATTGAATATTTCGGAAAACATCTCAGATCATACTGGAATAAAGACGGCAAAACTATTCTTGAAGCGATTGCCGAGGCGGCAGAGGAATACGATGCAATAAAAACCCGATGCAAGGAGTTTTCCGAAAAGCTTTATTTGGATGCATTTGAAGCAGGCGGAGAAAAATATGCGGAACTTCTTTCCCTTGCATACCGTCAGGTTATTGCCGCTCATAAGCTTGTGCTTGATGAAAACGGCGAAATCCTTTTTATTTCAAAGGAATGCTTCTCAAACGGCTGTGCCGCAACGGTGGATGTTTCTTATCCGTCAATCCCTATGTTTCTGCTCTATAATCCCGAGCTTGTGAAGGGCATGATGCGTCCCGTTATCCGCTATGCAAGAAGCGATGCATGGGAGTTTGATTTTGCTCCTCACGATGTTGGCCAGTATCCGCTTGTAAACGGTCAGGTTTACGGCGCAAATGCACTCAAATATCAGATGCCTGTTGAGGAATGCGGAAATATGCTTGTTATGGATGCCAATGTTGCAATTGCAACGGGAAATGCAGATTTTGCAAATGAGCATCTTGATTTGCTTGAAAAATGGTGCAGTTATCTTATTGAATACGGTGCAGACCCGGGGAATCAGCTTTGTACGGATGACTTCGCAGGCCATCTTGCCCATAACTGTAATCTTTCACTTAAAGCTGTTATGGGACTTCAGGGTATGTCAATTATCATGAAGATGCTCGGAAAACAGAAAAAAGCATCCTATTATCGCAGAGAAGCAAAGAAAATGGCAGAAAACTGGATGAACACCGCACTCAACGCAGACGGCACATCGAATCTTGCCTTTGACCAACCTGATACATATTCTATGAAATATAACATGGTATGGGACAGAGTGTGGAAAACAAAGCTTTTCTCCCAGAAGTTTATGGATGCCGAAATTGCGGATAACAAAAAGCATTTCAACGAATACGGAATGCCTCTTGACAGCCGTGCGGACTACACCAAATCCGATTGGCTTGTGTGGACAGCATCAATGGCATCAAGCAAAAAAGTTTTTGCTGATTATATAGCACCTCTCTGGAAAGCGTATAACGAAAGCTCCAGCAGAGTGCCCATGAGTGACTGGTATGACACAGTCAGCGGTAAATGGGTATCCTTCCGCCATCGTACCGTTCAGGGCGGACTGTTTATGAGAGTGCTTATGAATAAATGGAGAAGAAAATAAACAAAATCACCTGTAGCTCTTTTGAGCTGCAGGTGATTTTAGTTTTGCGGATGAATTGAAAAGAGTTTTTTTGTCGTTAAAAATCAACTTCGTCAGTCAATATAATATTCTTCGGAACCGATAAGCAGACAGCTTTCGTTTTTCCATGTTATCTGCATTGTTTCGTATTCTCTCCATTCTCCGATATACACACGCTCGGGAGTTTTGCTTATAGTAATAATGAGCAGATTCAGTGTGTTGTTTTTATGGACATAAACAACCGTATCGCCGCCAAGAGCACCCTGGTCGCTGTCAACAATTTCGGCATAATATGTTTTTTCAGGGGAGTAAATTCTGTCGATAACGGTGTTAACACCAAATTTTCCGAACAAAACAACAGCAAGTGAAACAATGAGAACAGGAACAGTTAAAACCATGGAAGTCAGCACAGAAGCAATTTTTGCTTTCGAAGAATTGCAGGCTTTTTCGGCGATGATTGCAGAGCATATAAAACAAATTCCCATGCAGATAAGAACAACAACGGATTTGCTTTTATAAACATATACAGCGAGATTGATAAGGGAAAAAATCGGCAGAAAAGCCATCGGTTTTCCAATCTCCTCGTTTTTACAAATCCAAAGGATTATAAGAAAAATCAAAGCTGAAACAGCAGAAAATACAGCGTAGCTGAAAAGATTAACGGTATATCCCACGCAATAAAAAACAAGGGTTAATACGGGAAAAAACAAGCTGACAACGGTTGCTGTATACGGCTTAATGATTCTTTTTGTTTTCATATTATTTTACTCCTTGCCAAGCATTTTTGCATATATATCTGACAAAACCTTTGATATAACGGCAAAGAAAACGGCGAGGAATATTCCGGGAGCTGATAAGATGAATGAGTAAATATTAATAAGGTTTATGTCATAGTGAAAACTGCACCATACGGTTGCACAAACGGTGATAACAACCGAGAAAATGCATGAACACCATGAGAAAGTTTTTCTGTTCGGATAGAGCTTAATGAAATACCAGTTGGTCAGCGAGAGCAAAAATCCCGTTGCGGGAACAACAGCGTTGAAAGCTGCCAATCCGTTGCCTAAGTCATGGTAATTCGTACCTGCTTCAACATATACACCTGCAGTTATCAGAAGAAAAGACATCAGGAAGAGCACAGACTGGATAACAGATGCCTTCCAATCGTTTATTTTGGTGCATTTTTTTATTTCATAATTTGCTTCTTCATCAACTGTATCAGTCATGCTTTCAAAAACTTTCCTGCATTCATCACAGTTTTCAATATGATGTTTTACCTCTGCATGGCTTTCTTCGGAACAGCAATCGTCGATATAAAGGGGAATCAAATCTTTGATAATGTTGCAATTCACGGTGTTTTCATCCTTTCGGCTAATTTTTGTTTTGCACGGTAAAATGTGACTCTTGCCCAGCTTTCGCTTTTACCGAACAGTCTGCTGATTTCTTTTAATGAGAGCTGTCCGAAAACAGACAGCAAAAAAACTTCTTTATACGGTTCTTCAAGCTCATGCAGACAGATGAATGCTTTTTCCGTAAGCTCTTTTTTCTCGAAGAAGCTTTCAATATCAATCTCAGCTTTCATTTCTTCGTTATCATCGAATGCACTATGATTTTTCTGCTCGTTATACCATGCAAAATACGTATTCTTTGCAATCTGACACAGCCATACGGGAGCTTTGGATTTGTTTTTCAGACTGTTGAAATTCATGTATGCTCTGAAAAATGTTTCCTGAGTCAGTTCTTCGGCAACCGAAGGGTTTCCGCAGAGCCTGATAAGATATTTATAAATAAAATCTGCGTTTTTGGTATAGGTTTTTTCGAAATCCGTCACATTTTCACCGCCCTTTCACTTATTAGATCGGAAAAAGACAAAAACGTTACAAAAAATGTAACGTTTTTATTGCTGAACATTAATCTGTCTGATACGCACCTCTTGCGTAGAGAATCCATTTTGAGCGGTCAAGAGGATTAACTCCTCTGCGGGGATTGATATGCTCAAGACCGTCACGGCATTCGCGGTAGCCGTAGAATGACTGGTTAAGCACCGCTTTGCCCGAAGAAATAACCGCAAGCCTTGTCGGAAAATCCATTGAGGTTGCAACAGGTACAATCGCTTCAAGAATAACATTATCCGAACGGATAACGGGGGAATCGTATTCACCGCCCATTTTCACGATTTCAGAAAGAAGTTTGCCTGAAAGGTCGGCTGGTGCGGAAACTCTGATTTTGAGCAGAGGTTCAAGAATAGTTGAGCCGTTTTCGTTAAGACCGTTCATAAATGCCATCGGAGTGCATACAAAAAAGTCGAGAGGATGAGTGTGGATTGTGTGATGTTCACCGCCGACAAGCGTGCATTTGAAATCGGTTACTTCCCAGCCGTAAAGACCCTGTTCAAGACAGCTGTTGAATGATGTTCTGATATGTGACTGATATCTGTAGAAACATTGGTTTGAGGGGAGTCTGCCGTGATACGAAACTCCGTAGCCTCTCGGCATTGGCTCAAAAATGAACTCCACCACCGCCCAGCAGGGCTTCGGCATTGTGTAGCTTGCCCGTGCGTATCCTTTTGCAGAGGGCGTTTCTTTATAGATAACCGTAGGCGGAGAGAATGCCGCCGAAAGGTTATAGCGTTCTTTCAGTAAAGTATCGATAACTTCAAGCTGGATTTTGCCCGTTGTGCTGATGGTTATTTCTTTCTGACCGTTTTCCCATTTTGCATCGATATAAGGCTCTTCGTCGGAAAGCTCACCGAGAGCAGCGGCAAGTGAGGGCAGTTTTAATTGGTCGCCGTCGGAAGGAGTGACCCTTACCCTGAGAAACGGATTTACGAGCTTTGCGGATTCGCTGACGGCAAGTGAGCCTATAAAGTGCCCCGTTTTTGCCGACGGCAAGCCGCAGAGAGCGGCAATGTCGCCGCTCTTAACAAATCCTGAATCGGTAAGCTTTGCGCCTGAAAAGCATTTTATCTGAGCAACCTTTTCTTTTGCGGGAGGTTTTGCTTCAATTTCAACCGCATCGGAATCCGCAGTAATAACAGTGTCGGGAGATATTATTTCAACTTCGTCACGGTTCGAAATCTCACCGCCGAAAAGTCTTATGTGAGAAACCTTGCCGAGGTTTTTATCGTGTTCTATTTTGAAGATGATTCCGCATAAACCATCGGTTGCCCGTCTTTCGGCAGAGGGCATAAGCTCTGCAAGAGTATCGGCAAGCTCTCTGATTCCGATTGAATGCTTTGCGCTTCCGCATAAAACGGGAGTCAGCCTGCAATCGGATATTTCCTTTTTTATAAGTTCGGTTGCTCTTTCTTCGGTCAATGCTTCGTCGCAGAGAAATGCATCCGCCGCTTCGTCGCAGAGGTCGGCAAGAGCTTCCGTTGCGGCAGCAGCAAACTTTTCTCCGGCAATTGTTTTAACCGTCGGATTTTCAAAGCCTTCGTTTTCTGTTTCCGAAAGCAGAAGATACGATTGCGAAGAAATATTTTTCAGCTCTGATATAACCGAGGCTGAATCTGAGCCTGCTCTGTCGATTTTGTTAATAAAAACAATTCTCGGCAGTTTTGCGGCATCGAGAGATTTTAATATGTTTTCCGTATGCGCACGCACACCCTCAACGGCCGAAACAATAACAACAGCATAATCAAGAGCAGAGAGCGCCCTTTCCACTTCTCCTGCAAAGTCAACGTGACCGGGAGTGTCGATTATGTTTATTGTGATGTTTTTCCATTGCGCCGACGCCGTAGCTGTTCGCACGGAAATACCTCTTTGCTTTTCGATTGAAAGGCTGTCTGTTGCAGCAGTGCCCGAATCAACGCTGCCTGCCTGACGGATTGTCCCCGTGAGATAAAGCAGCTGTTCTGTCAACGTAGTTTTACCCGAGTCAACATGAGCCATAATTCCTATGTTGTGAAATTTTTGGGGCATACCGTCACCGCCTTTTGCTTTTTATTCCAATACAAGATAACCGCATACGGGCAAAGTTATTTTGCCGCTTACGGGTTCTCCGCTTATGATGTCTTTATATTCTTTATCGAGAGTAACTTCGTTTTCGCAGTCTGAGAAATTCATGACAAAAACGGTGTTGCCTCTTTTTCTTATTTCAATGCCCGATGAAGCTTTGATATCCGTGTCGGGATTAATGCCGATTTTTTGAATAAGAGCAGAGCAGAAATCCGATGTGAAATCATCATCGTTTCTGAATGCAGCATAGTATGCCTTGCCTTTTCCGTATGTATTTTCGGTCAGTGCGGGCATACCTGTGTAGAAATCGCTGCGGTATTCACCGAGTATTTCTGCACCTGTTGAGTGAATCAGATCGCATACATGAACAACATCATAGTTTTTGCCGTTATAGCTTACGCTGTTTTTCATGCCATCGGGAAGAGAATCTGTTTCTTCATTCCAGATTCCGAAAACATCCTTGAGCTTTCCTGCGGGGAATCCGCCGAGGAAGCACATATCATCCTTGTCAACGAGACCGGAAAGATATGTTGAAACAAAGTTGCCGCCGTTTTTGACATATTCTTCGATTCTTTCGATTGTGCCGTCTTTGAGCATATACATGAACGGAGCAATAATCAAATCGTATTTTGAAAAATCTCTGTCCATTGGGATGATGTCAACGGTGATTCCCTTGTCATGGAAAGGCTTGTACCACTTAATGCATTCGCCGAGATAATTGCGGTTTATGTTGTTGAAACCGCAGAAATGCTTTACTGCCCAGCCGTTTTCCCAGTCGTAGATAACGGCAACCTTTGCGTTGCTGTACTGCCCCACAACACTGCCGAGTTTTTCAAGATTAACGCCGAGATGAGCAACGTCTCTGAAAACTCTTGTGTTTTCGTGACCGCAATGGTCAACAACCGCACCGTGGTATTTTTCATGACCGCCCTTGCTCTTTCTCCACTGAAAATACTGAATACTGTCTGCGCCGTGAGCAACAGCCTGAATGGATGAAAGTTCCTGCATACCCGATTTCGGGAGCTTGTTGACATCATGCCAGTTAACGAGAGAAGGTGTGCTTTCCATAAGGAAGAAGGGCTGACCGTCTTTCATTGAACGGAATGTATCGTGAACAAATGCGATTTCTGTGCTCTCTTCGATATTTCTGCCTTTATCCCAGGCAGGGTAGTTATCCCATGAAATCAAATCAAGATGAGATGCAAATTTCTGATAGTCAATGCCGTCATACATCTTCATGAAGTTTGTGGTTATTGGGATATCGGGGGTGATTTCTCGAAGGGGAGCAATTTCGTTTTCGTAAAATGAAATATGACTGTCGGAAACAAATCTGTTCCAGCAAAGCTTCATTGCCGAAACATGGTTTTCGCCTCTGAATTTGGGCGAATTAATCTGTGACCAATCTGTAACTCTGTGACTCCAGAAACCGTTCCACCACTTATCGTTGAGCTCATCAAGGTCATTGTGATAATAATCTCTGAGCCATTCTCTGAAAGCTTCCTGACAAAGCTCGCAATGGCATTCACCGCAGTATTCGTTGGATATATGCCACATCTTGAGTGCGGGATGATTCTTATATCTTTCGGCAATGATTGTGTTAATTTCACGGACCTTCTGACGGTAAATGGGGGAAGTGAGGCAATGGTTGTGGCGCACACCGAATTCGTTTCTGATTCCGCTTTCTTCAACACGCAGGACTTCGGGATATTTCTGTGCGAGCCAAGGTGGTCTTGCACCCGACGGTGTTGCAAGGATAACGGAAATACCGTTTTCATGGAGCTTATCCATTATTGTGTCAAGCCAGCCAAAATTATAAACACCTTCTTCGGGTTCAATGAGCGACCACGAAAAAATGTTGATTGTTGCGCTGTTGACGTGCGCAAGCTTCATAAGACGCATATCCTCGTCCCATATTTCAGGGGTTTTTATCCACTGGTCGGGATTATAGTCACCGCCGTGGATTATATGATTAAAAAAATTCTTTTTCATGTTTGTCACTTCCTTGGTTGCGTTGAGAGAATTATATCATATCTTCAAATAAATAACAACAAATTACGCTAACTTCTTGAATATGATTTACAATTAATATATAATGTAACTAATAATAACGGAGGATAACCGAATGGCTTCAATAATTCTTACAATCAAAAATGTTTTTCACGGTATCATTGCGGCAATGATGCTTATTCCGATATTGCTTACAATGGGAGATGCGGGCGACCCGAACACTCCCGTTGAAACCTATCCCGAATCAAACAATCAGTATATAGCCGAATATAAAAATCCCGATATTGCGGCTCACCGTTCAGGCGCGGGAATCGCTCCGCAGAACACCCTTATGGCGTTTGAAAACATAATTGAACAGAACGATGCTCTCGGTGTTGACATCTTTGAGTTTGATGTTCAGATAACAAAAGACGGTGAGCTGGTTCTTCTTCATAATCTGACATATGATGACACCACCAACGCTGTTGAGGCGTTCGGCAAAAAGAATGTTTATGTTTCGTCAATCACTTTTGAAGAGGCTCAGGTGCTGAATCTCGGTGAAAACTTCAAGCAAAACGGCGAATATCCCTACAGAGGACTGAGAGGCGACGATATTCCTTATAATCTCAGGGTTGTTACCTGCGATGATATCATTGATTATATCGAAGCGAACAGTAACGGCAGAGAATATAAATATTGCATTGAAATCAAGAGCATAGGATTGAACGGAAGAAAAGCGGTTGATAAGCTTTATTCAATCATAACCGAAAGAGGACTTCAGGACAGAGCCATCTGGTCAACCTTTGCTCCCGATGTTTCGGCATATATGAAATCCGAATATCCCGGAATTTCACGAACGGCAGATGCAATAGAGGCGGTTCAGTTCTATTTTTATTTCAGAATGAACTGGAATCTTCAGGATGTCAGCCCTTCGTATGTTGCATTGCAGATTCCCTACGGCTCAAGTGCGTTTGATAACATAATCAACCTCGGAACAAGGGAAATGCTCAATTATGCACACAAAAACAATATTGCCGTTCAGTACTGGACTATAAACAGCGAAGAGGAAATCAGACTTCTTGCGGAAAACGGTGCTGACTGCATAATGACGGATTATCCGCAGAGAGCATATGAAACCGTAAAATCACTTGACGAGGAATGATAAAATGAAAAAATTATTATCGGCATCGCTTATGTGTGCCAACCTTATGCAGCTTGAAAAATCGGTGTCGGAGCTTGAAAATGCAGACATCGACCTCATTCATCTTGATATAATGGACGGCAGCTTTGTTCCCAATATCACACTTGGATTCGACATTGTCAATGCCGTGAAATCGATAACGGATATTCCCCTTGATGTTCATATGATGGTCAATCAGCCTTCAAGATTTATCGATATGATGAAGCTTGATGAAAACGATTATCTCTGCGTTCATTATGAATCTGATATCCATATTCATCGTACTCTTGAACAAATCCGCAGCAGAGGAATTAAAACGGGCCTTGCACTCAATCCGCAGACTCCGCTTGACGCAATGGAATATCTGACTGATTATATGGATATGGTGCTCATTATGACTGTCAGTCCGGGATTTGCGGGTCAGAAGCTTTTTGTGGGTGCGGAAAGAAAAACAAGGCAGGCAAGAGCACTTCTTGACAGCCTCGGATGTTCGCACATTCCTATTGAAGTTGACGGCAACATCAGCCCCGAAAACGGCAGGAAACTCAGCGTCTGCGGTGCGGATATCTTTGTGCTGGGAACAAGCAGTCTGTTTATCAAAGATAAGGATATGAAGCAGTCTGCGGAAGAATTCAGAGCAATCATATAGGAGCTTGTTATGTATAAAAACATTCGTGCCGCCGTTATGGGCAGCATAAATACGGATATTATTCTGAACATGAAAAAAGTTCCCGAGGTTGGTGAAAATGTTTTGGGAACGGACTACGGTTATGCCAACGGAGGAAAGGGTGCCAATCAGGCAATCGGACTTGCCCGCCTCGGCGCAAAAACAAAAATGATAGGCAAGGTTGCCGATGATGCAAACGGACACAAGCTTATTGAAAATCTCAATAAAAATTCTGTTGATACCTCTTGCGTATCGCTTGATGGCTCGCAGACGGGACTTGCCGCAATCATTATTGACGGTGACGGCAGAAACAGAATAGTTGTTTATGAGGGTGCTAATGCCGAAATAAATCCCGATGAAGCGGCTGACGGCATAACGGATACCGACCTTCTGCTTGTTCAGTTTGAAACGAACGAAGAAGCGGTTGTGAAATGCGTCAACCGTGCGATTGAAAACGGAATAACAACCGTTATCGACTGCGGACCCGCAAAGAATTTTGCGCTTGAAAAAATGCAGGGTGCAACGATTATATCTCCCAATGAAAGCGAAACCAAAGCTCTTACGGGTGTTTATCCCGACAGCGAAGAAACGATTCTTGAAGCATCAAAAATTCTTTCTGAAAGAAGCAAGGCAAGATTTGTTGTACTCAAACTCGGAGAAAGAGGCTGCTCCGTATGGAACGGAAAAGAATTAAAAATTATGCCTTCTTATCCGAGCAATGTTGTTGATACAACTGCGGCAGGCGACTGCTTTACCGCCGCAATGGCTCTCGAATATGTGAGAAGCGGAGATATTTATGCGGCTTGCGATATGGGAAACAGAGCAGGCAGTATAGCCGTAAGCCGTATGGGTGCGGAAAGTTCGATGCCGACCGCAGAAGAGATTTTTAATATGTAATGAAAAACCGCAGAAGATACATTTTTGTATCAACTGCGGTTAGTTTGTTTTATTTTTTTATTTTGAATTCTGTTTTTTTACCTAAAATCTTGTTATACGGCATCAGCATTCCTTCGTTCATCATATTACCCATTTTGGATTTCATTTTGGGAGATGACATCATTCCGCCAACGAGATACATAAGAAGCATTCTGCCTCTGTTTTTCTGCGGGAAATCATACTGACCGTGAGCTTTGTAGAATTTATGGTCAGCCTTCATCATGCCCTGCATAAGCCAGATAAGGTCTCGGAAAATCTTCATGCCGCCGATTCCGTAGAAATTCTGAGGGGGAACATAATTTGCTTTGAGTGCATAGTCGAGAGATGCCGCAAGCTTATCGATTTCGCCGTTGGGGTCGGTCTCATCTGTTGCAACGCCTGCGAGGAAGTTGCCGCCAACCTGCGCGCGGCCCTCAACAATCATCTGAAGATTGAATTCGTCCTCATAGTTGCCGCTGATAAGATAACCCATAGGCATTCCCATGGTAACTGTGCGGTGGCCGTTGCAGAACTGTCTGTCGTCGTAGAGCTTGAATGACGCACCCATTGAATGGTCTTTTATCGAAAAGGCGGTAACGATTGCCTCTGCTGTCTGGATATTGTTTCTGAGGAAATCGTCAAAGCCGTCTTTATATACACATTTGCCGGAAACCGCACAGTTGAAGCATCCCAGACATCCGCCCTTGAACGGATATTCTCTTATGTTGACAACTCTCGTTTTTCTGGGCATGACAGCCTCAAAGCGTGCAATCATGTTTTTGAGCTGAGTGTCGTTTTCTTTGCAGTTTGTGAGCACAACGATATCGCCTGATTTTTCCGCTTTGTTTTCCGAGATATCGATGCGGATATGCTTTGGCTGTGAAGCCTTGATTGAGCTTTTTTCGTAAATATTGTTGTTTACGCAGAAATTGACATACTCAAAGAAATCCTTTGCCTGCTTCTGACCTTTTTCGGTTAAAAGGTCATCCATGTCTGCCGAAAGACCCTTGATATATTTCATGCCCATATCACAGCAGTTATCCTGAATATAGCGGTGTGCGGTAACATCGTAGAAATGCTTTGAGGTTGAAATCTGAGTTGCGAATTTACCGTTTAAATCAATTCCGCTTTCTTTTATAAGCTCAATAAAACGGTGGAGCTGATAGGGGGCGATGAATGTGTATACGGGATATGAAAACAAAATCAGACCGGCTTTTTTGAGTGCTTCCGATGCTGATGAAAAATCTCTTTCAAAAGCTCTGATTTTCTGACCGACATCAAGAATTTCAAATTTCGCATCGGGATATTGCTGCATAAGATAGTTGACAGTCTGAAGCGTTATGCTGTATTTACCCTTGGGACTTCCGTTTAAAACCAGAATATTCATAATTATCCTCGCATATTATAATGATTTGTATATACAATTTAGCACATAACAACATCTTTTTCAACAAATTCGGACAGAATAATAAAAAAATATTTGCAATTTAAAAAGCAGTGAACCGAAACAAAGCTTCGGAACACTGCTTTTCTGATTATTTAATCCATTTTTTTGTTGAAGCTTCAACAAGCGTAACAACCTTATCAACGATTGCTCCGTCGCTGTCTTCAAGATTGAGAAGAGGGGCTCTCACTCCGCCGAGATCAAGATCTGCAAGCTTTTTGAGGGATGCTTTTGCAACCGCATACATATTGCCTTTTGCTGAACACATTGTATAGATAATCTCATCTATTTCGTTCTGAAGCTCGCGTGCATTTTCAAAATCGCCTGCTTCAAGAAGCTGGTTGAGTTTAACAAAAAGCTGAGGCATAACGCCGTATGTGCCGCCGATACCGCCGTCTGCACCGATAAGTCTGCCGCCTACAAACTGCTCGTCGGGACCGTTGAAAACAACAATCTCTTTGTTGTTGAGTTTAGCCTGTCTTTTGAACATCTGGATATCCTGAATGGGCATTGATGAATTCTTGACGCCGATAACTCTGGGATTCTTGAGCATTTCGTCAAACAGACTCAGAGTAAGAGCAACGCCTGCGAGCTGAGGAATATTATAGATAACAAAATCTGTGTTGGGAGCGGCATCGGAAATATCGTTCCAGTATTTTGCAATTGCTTTTTCGGGCAGTATGAAATAGATGGGAGGGATTGCCGCAATTGCATCAACGCCGAGAGATTCGGCGTGGCTTGCAAGCTCACGGCTGTCTTTTGTGTTGTTGCAGGCAACGTGTGCAATTATTGCGATTCTTCCCTTTGCAACCTCCATAACCGCTTCAAGAGTCTGCTTTCTTTCTTCAACGCCGAGATAGATGCATTCGCCCGATGAACCGCCGACATAAAGTCCGCTGACACCTTTTTCTATCAGATATTCAACATATTTTTTTGTTGCATCGGCGGAAACATTGCCGTTGCTGTCGTAGCAAGCGTAGAATGCGGGGAAAATGCCCTTGTATTTGTTAAGATTCATTGTTATGACCTCCGATATTATTTTAATCATCTTTGAAATTTTACTTAAATGAATAACCTTATGGTTTGTTGTTCATTTAAAGTATACTATGTTATTCATTGATATGTCAACTTTTAAAGCAGAATTTTTTTCTTGCCGAGAAGCTCGGCATCTTTGAGATTTTTGCCGTTGACGGTAACAACAGCATTTTCGGGAATATAAAGAGTTATTTCGCAGTTTTCGGGATACTCAACATCAATCACAGATTTTCCGTTTGATGCAGTGTATCTGAAATTAATGTAACCTTTAACGGTGGGAACACTGCATGAAATGTTATTGTGAAGCTTGTATTGAGGATTGATTTCGAGCTTTTCGTATCCTGCAGAAAGAGGTTTGATTCCGGCGATATGCTTGCTCATAATTACAAGAGGACCGCCCGACCATGCGTGGTTTGATGTGCCGTCTTTCTTTATCCAGTTTTCCCAGAGCGTTGAATAATCTTCCTCAATCATCTCGCCGTAGCGCTCACACATTCTCTGTTCAGCAAGTGAATATTCGCCGATTCTGCATAACGACTCAAGAACATAGTATTCCATATACGGACTTGCATTACGCACGGCAAAAAGGATTTTTTTGATTTTCTCTCTGTTTTCTTCGGGGCAAAGACCCGACAGCACCGCAACCGCATTTCCTCTGTCGTCGTATTCCCGGTTATTGCTGCTTCTGTAACCTTCGCCTGTCCACAAGTTCTGGTAGCATTCATAAAAAGCATTCATTCTGTCCGCATATTCTTCAGCAGAATCCTTGTCGCCGAGAATTTCAGCCATTTCTTTTATGCAGGACAAAGCATAATAATACCAAGCATTTTCAAGAGGTTCAACATCGATTTTTTCTCCCCAGTCCTGCCAATCCCACGAGCCTCCTCTGTGCTCAATGAGTCCGTTTTCTCCGATTTTCCAAAGATTGACATAATCTGCTGCGGCGTTATAGACTGTTTTTAAGAATTCTTTGTTGCCCGTGTAATTGTAATATGTCAGGAAACCGCATACACCTGCAAGCTGCTGACAGGGAAGCTCGAAATAATCGTTCTTTATGGGAACAACGGTCTGGAGCACATTTGTTTCGGGATTAATATATGAAAGCATGGTGTTTACGCCTTTAAGATAAAGCTGATAGGATGTCGGTGCAAGGCAATACATCGTCATCATCATTTCATTTGTAACGTCGCCCCACCACTGAGCTCTTTCTCTGTCGGGGCAGTCCATAAAATTATCTCTCATGGTAACATACAGAGTGCGGAGAGATTTCTGCCAGAGAATATTCATATCGCTGTTTTCGCAGTTGAAGCTTCCGCAGAATTCGGTGTTATAACCGCTTTCTCTGTATTTAAGCGCGATTATTTTTATGCCTGAAGGAATTTCATAGGTTATCTGTTCGCCGTTGAACCATGCAGGAGATTCAAAAGCCTGAACACCGTTTTTGGTGATGTATGTGGTGTGAATTGAGCCGGTATAAGTGTTTTCGGTTGTGATGACAATCTTTTTGCCTGCCTTTGAATCAACCTCAAGATACGGAGTTAACTGTGCATTATATGGGACTTTCAGAGTAATTTTCTTTTTTGTGAGAAAACTTTTGCCCTCATAATCACCGCTGTTTTCGTAATCCTTTAAGCCGAAATCCTTGAACATCGGAATCTCTCTGAGAATGGTTTCACCCCAACAGCCGTTGCCGCCGGGTGCATATTCTGTTGCGTTATCCCAATCGGAAAAATCATAATCGGGTTTATACCAATCTTTGATTTCAGAACGGGCATCGTAATAAACATTGCTTTCGGGGAGTCTGTAGTTAGGCTGTAATTTGCCTGAATCTTCCATGAATGCGGGATTCTTCACGGCTTTCCAGCTGCAATCGGAGTGAACGGAAAATCCTTCGCTTTTCGCTTCAAAAAGCAGACCGCCCTGACCTGCATCGGAGCTTGAATAGCTTGCCTCGTTACCCCAGTACCATACAAGAACTGCAATTGTATTTTCGCCCTGAACAAGATACGGAGCGAGGTCAACCTCGTCGTAATAGCAGCCCGTCGGCGAAGGTCCTCTTTTGAGTCCGCCTTCTCTGACGGCACATTCACCGTTGATGTAAAGCCAATATTTGTTTTCTGCGGCAATTGCGGCAGTGAACTTTTCGGGGATATCGGTCAGATTTATGTTTTTTCTGAAACAAATCCATGAATTTTTGCCTGTTTTTTCTTTGTCAGGCCAAATCCATTTTGCTTTCCAGTTATTTTTTACGGTTCTTTCCATATTTTCACCTGCAATAAAAATTGATATATGAATTATATCACACAAAATTTTACAGTTCAACAATATTGTAAACAATCTTCCGTTCAAGTGTATAAATAACGGTTTTTCCTTGAAAATAATCGGACTGTGTAATGTGATTTAATATAATGGGAGGAATTTATATATTCTCGAAGGAGCAAGAAGTCAGCATCCGCATTCCGGGGGATTCCTTATAATAAACTGTTGCTCATATTTTAATTCTATGTTATAATTTAAATGTATTTTGTTATCGGGAGTGATTTTGTGAACTCTGTTCTGAGTTTACCGCTGAATTTATATGGTATAACGGTGAAAAATCGGGTGGTTTTTCATCCTATGGAAGGCTGTGACGGAACTTCCGACGGCGCAATCGGTGAGCTTACACGCAGAAGATATCTGCGCTTTGCCGAAAGCGGAGCGGGCATAATCTGGTTTGAAGCAACTGCAGTCACAAACGAGGGCAGAGCAAATCCGAGACAGCTTTATCTCAACGAAAAAACAAAAGAGCCTTTCAGACTGCTCATAAAAGAAATCAAAGAAACATCTTTGAAAACCAACGGGTTTGAGCCGTTGATAATCGTTCAGCTTACCCACAGCGGAAGATTCAGCAAGCCGAACGGAACACCTGAACCGATTGTTGCATACCGTAACCCTCATTGGGAAACGGGCAAGGAAAACCAGCCGTATATTATTGCTTCCGATGATTACTGCAAAACTATTCCCGAAAAATACCGCCATGCATCAATGCTTGCCGAAGAGGTAGGCTTTGACGGAATTGATGTTAAATGCTGCCATGGATATCTTTTCAATGAGTTTCTGAGCGCAAAGGATCGCAACGGAATTTACGGCGGAAGCCTTGAAAACAGAACAAGACTGTATTTTGAATGTATTGATGCCGTTAAAAATGCGATAAGCGAAAATCTGTTTGTAACAACAAGGCTCAATGCCTGCGACTGTTTTCCGTATCCCTACGGCTTCGGAGTTGACGAAAACAATAACATCGATTTATCCGAAACAAAAGAGATTATAAAAGTTCTCCGTGATAAAGGTATAAAGCTGATAAATCTCACGCTGGGAAATCCTTATCTGATTCCGCATATCAACCGCCCGTGTATAAACGCACCCGAGGACGGTGAAACGGGTCTCAAAAGAATTTATGATGTCACCAAAGAACTGAATAATGAGTTTGAAGATGTTTATTTTATTGCATCGGGTCTTACATATCCGGGAGCGGATGCCGTGGAATATGCCGAAAAGATAATTGCCGACGGAGTTGCAGATTTTGCAGGCTTCGGCAGACTCACATTCGCATATCCTGATTTTTACAAGGATTATATCAATAACGGTTCGCTTGATAAGAATAAACTTTGCCTTAAGTGCAGTAAATGCTCTCAGCTGATGCGTGCGGGTACCGTTGCGGGATGTCCTATAAGGGATTCTGAAGTTTATATGCCGTATTATCAGAAATATGTTTTGGGGAAGGTGTAATAAATGACAGCTGTTATAACGGGCGGAAGCCGCGGAATAGGTCTCGGCATTGCAAAAGAGCTTTTGAAAAAAGGATTTACCGTTATTCTTTCCGCAAGAAAAAGAAGCGATGAAATCAATAAACTTCAGCTTGAATATCCTTTGAAGGTGTTTTTTGTTCCCTGCGATATTTCGGTTGTGCAGTCCGTTGAAGATCTTGTTTCGTCTGTGAAAATGGATTTCGGAAAAATCGATTTGCTTGTCAATAATGCGGGTGTTGCGCCCAAAGAACGAAAGGATATACTGGAGCTTTCTTCCGAAGAATTCGATTATGTTCTTGATACAAATTTAAAAGGAACATTTTTTGTTACGCAGAAATTTGTTCCGCTGCTCAGGGAAAACGGCGGTGCAAGAATAGTTAATATTTCTTCAATGTCTGCTTATACAGCATCCCTTAACAGAGGCGAATACTGCATTTCAAAGGCGGGCATATCAATGATAACAAAGCTGTACGCTGCCCGTCTTGCGGAATACGGCATAAGCGTTTTTGAAATCAGACCTGGAATTATCGAAACGGATATGACCTCAAAGGTGAAAGAAAAATACGAAAAAATGATAGATGAAGGTCTGACACCGATTAAAAGGATGGGCAAACCCGAGGATATCGGAAAATGCGTTGCGGCAATAGCAGACGGCAATTTTGATTTTTGCACGGGAACGGTTATTGACTGTGACGGCGGATTTAATGTGAGATGCTTATGAAAAAAATATACGATGCAATAATAATCGGAAGCGGTGCTGCGGCATACAGTGCCGCCGACTGGCTTTACAAAGACGGCATAACCGATATTGCAATTATAACCGAAAACAGATTAAGCGGAACATCCCGTAATACGGGCAGCGACAAGCAGACATATTATAAGCTGTCCATGGACGGATTTACTCCTGACAGTCCGTATAAAATGGCGTCGGATATTTTTGAATCGGGTTCTTGTGACGGAGAAAAAATGTATCTTCAGTCTGTCAACAGTACAAAATGCTTCTTAAGGCTTTGCGATTACGGCGTTGGGTTTCCGCAGGACGAATTCGGCGGGTTTCCCGGATACAAAACAGACCACGATAACACCGTCAGAGCAACATCAATCGGACCTCTTACCTCAAAGGTGATGACTGAGAAGCTTGAAGAAAAAGTACTGAACAATAACAAAACTCCGCTTTTTGACTGCAGGCAGGTTGTTGAGATTCTTAAAGACGGAAACCGTGCAGTCGGTGTTTCGGCGCTGAATAAAAATATAAATGAATTTGAAACATATCTCTCGCACAATGTTATCTGCGCAACCGGTGCGCCTGCCTGCATATACGAAAATTCGGTTTATCCGGAATCTCAGCACGGAATGACAGGCGTTTTGCTTGAAGCGGGAGTCAGACTCTGCAATTTTTCTCAGTGGCAGTACGGAATGGCTTCGGTTGATTTCCGATGGAATGTTTCAGGCAGCTTTATGCAGGTTGTTCCCCGATTTGTGAGCATCGACGGAGACGAAAACGAATTTGATTTCCTGAATGACTATTTTGAAACCGCAGAAGAAATGTGCAATAATATTTTTCTTAAAGGCTATCAGTGGCCGTTCAGCTTTGAGAGAATTGAAAAATCGTCAAGAATTGATACGGCGGTGCACAGTGAAATCAAAAAAGGCAGAAAGGTTTATCTTGATTATACCGTCAATCCCGGCGGCTTTTGCTTTGATAAGCTGAATGAAGAAGCGAAATCATATCTTGAAAAAAATACCGTAACCGGCGCAACTCCCATTGAAAGATTAAGACAGCTTAATCCCAAAGCAATTGCTGTTTATGCAAACCGAAATATTGATATCTCAAAAGAAAAACTCAGGATTGCGGTTTGTGCACAGCATAACAACGGCGGGGTTTATACCGATAACAACTGCGAAACCGATGTTGAGGGTCTTTATGTTATCGGCGAAGCGGCAGGTACATTCGGCATTGCCCGTCCCGGAGGCACGGCACTCAATGACACCCAGGTAAGCGGTTTGCTTTGCGCAAAGCGCATAAAAGAAAAATCAGTTAACTTCGATGATATTGATTTTCCCGATGCGGACTTTGAAAAATTCAATGATTTTGTTGTTGATGACGGTGTTGATTATTCCCGTATAAAATCGGAAATGAGCAAATCTGCAGCGTTTTTCAGAAACGGTGAGGAGTGCGTTGCATTGCTCGGCAAGGTGAATGAAATACTTTCGGATTATCCGTTAAGACACAAATCACTCAGCGATTATTTTTACGATAAAGATATGCTTATCTGTGCCAAAGCGTTTCTTGAAACCGTAATTGGCGAAATGCCTCTGACGGGAAGCAGAGGGGGAGCTGTTTTTACAAATAACGGTGAAATTGCCGAAGAAAATATCTTCTACAGAAACTATCTTACGGTAACTGAAAACGGAAAAGTGTCTTTTGTCAGAGTCAAACCCGTTCCGAAAACGGATAAACCCTTTGAGTCTTATCTTTAATACAATCGGAAAATTGTCAGGAGAGCAGATATAAATGAATAGTTTTAAAACGGGCGTTGCGAGCGTTACCTTCAGAAACAAAACCGTTTCCGAAGTGGTTGAAATCGCAAAAAAAGCAGGTGTTGATTATATTGAATGGGGCGGAGATGTTCATGTGAAAACCCTTGAAGATGCCATTGAAGCCAAAAGAATCTGCGATGAAAACGGCATAAAAATCTGTTCCTACGGCAGTTATTACAGAGTGGGAAGCTGTGATGAAAAGAAGTGGGAGGAAATATGCCTTGTTGCAAGCCGTATGGGCGCATCCTCCGTCAGAGTGTGGCTCGGAAACAAAAACAGCGAGGATACATCCCCCGATGAATATGCTCTGCTTTTTGAGGATTTGAAGAATATGTGTTCCGTTGCGGGAAAATATAATCTTCTTGTGTGCCCCGAATGCCATGATAACACCTTCAATAACAATACGGATGCATTTCTGAAAATCCGCAGTGAGCTGAATGCCGACAATTTCAAAACATATTTTCAGTCGAGATATTTCAGGTTTGGTTATGATGTCGACAGAATTGAAAGAACCTTTGATTATATCGAAAATGTTCATGTCAGCTATCGTGACCTTGTGAAAGAGCAGAGATTCAGAAAGAAAGACAAGCATTATCTTGATAAGCTTCTTCATAATTTTGTGAAAATGAATTTCGGCGGTGTTGTGCTCATTGAATTTACAAAGGGTTCAAAGGAAAAGTGTTTCATAAAAGATGTCGGAAAAATAAAGAATATTCAGAACGGTGCAGGAGGAAACGAAAATGAATTTTAATCAGGCGATTGAAATATACAAGAAAAATCCCGTCAGTGAAACCCTTAACGATGTTACGGAAAAGCTTCTTAATGAAATGACGCTGAAAGAAAAAGTCCGTATGATGCAGGGCCACGCAATGGGAGTAACGATAAAAAACACTCTCACTAAAGGCAGATATTATAACGGTGAAGCATATCCTGCAGGCGGATGCAAAAGGCTCGGCATTCCTCCCGTGCTTTTCACCGACGGACCCAGAGGCATAGTTATGGGCAAATGCACCTGTTTTCCCGTTTCCATGCTCCGAGGAGCAACATTTGATGATGATTTGGAATATGAGGTCGGTAAGGTTTTTGCAAAGGAAGCAAGCGCACTCGGTGCAAATCTTTATGCAGGCGTGTGCATAAATCTTCTTCGCAATCCCATGTGGGGAAGAGCTCAGGAAACCTATGGAGAAGACCCGTTTTTGCTCGGAAAAATGGGCGTTGCACTGACGAAAGCAATGCAGGAAAACGGTATTATTGCCTGCCCGAAACACTATGCGCTCAACAGCATTGAGGATTTGCGTTTCAAGGTTGACGCAAAGGCAGATGAAAGAACGCTCCATGAGGTTTATCTGCCCCATTTCAAAAAATGCATCGATGCCGGCGCTATGTCTGTTATGGGAGCATATAACAAGGTGAACGGAAAATATTGCTGTGAAAGCAAAGAGCTTCTTACGGATATTTTAAGAGATAAGTGGGGATTTGAAGGCTTTACGCTTTCGGATTTCTTCTACGGAATTTATGATGCCGTCAGAAGCGTCAAGGCGGGTATGGATATGGAAATGCCCTATTATTTCCGTTATTCGGTGCTTAATTACAAGCTGAAAAAAGGCGAACTGACGGAAGATGATATCAACCTCAGTGCAAGCAGAATTCTTAAAGCTCTCATAAAAACTCTGCCTGCATATAAGAAACAGCCGAAATCCGTTATTCTGTCAAAAGAGCATACGGAGCTTGCAAGAAAGGTTGCGGGAAAAGGAACTGTTTTGCTGAAAAATGAGGGTAAAGTGTTACCCGTTGCAAACGGCAGAAAAATTGCGGTTGTGGGCAGATACGCTGACAAGGTCAATACGGGTGACCACGGAAGCAGCAATGTTTACAGTCCTTATACCGTTACCGCTTATGAAGGCATCAAAAACCGTTTCGGTGAAGAAAATGTATGTGTTTATAACGGCTGTGATACCCGTAAGGCAGTTGAAGCGTCGGCAAATGCGGAATATGTGGTTGTCTGTGTCGGCAGTGACTGGCTTCAGGAGGGTGAATTCCTTGTTAACCTCGGTAACATAAAGAAGAAACCCAAAGGCTCGGGCGGTGACAGAGCTGATTTGCGCATACCTGCCGAGGATGTGAAGCTGATAAAGGCTATGTCGGAAACGGGCAAAAAGCTTATTGTTAATATTATGGGCGGAAGTGCCTATGTAATCAAGGAATGGACCGATATGGCAGATGCCGTTTTATTCTCGTTTTACAGCGGTCTTGAGGGCGGAAATGCCCTTGCCGATGTGATAAGCGGAGATGTAAATCCCGGAGGCAAACTGCCGTTTACAATAGCCTGTAAGGATTCGGACTATCCGCCGTTTCTGCATATTGCTGACGGAAAGCATGAAATTGATTATGGCTGTTATCATGGCTATACTCTTTTTGATAAAAAGAACACCGAGCCTCAGTATCCCTTCGGTTACGGACTTTCATACACCGAATTTTTACTTTCCGACTGTACGGTGAAACAGGAAAAAGAAAAGATTTCTGTTACGGTGAAGGTAAACAACATCGGTGATGTTTGCGGTGACGAGGTTGTTCAGGTTTATGTTTCAAGCGGAAACAGGGAGCAAGACCGACCTGTAAAGCTTCTCAAAGGCTTCAGGCGTGTGACTGTTGAAGCGGGAAAAACCGTATCTGCGGAAATTGAAATTCCTGTTGAAGATATTATGTTTTACGATGCGGAAAAAGGTGTGTGGTCGGCAGACAGCGATTATGATATCCTTGTCGGCACCAACAGCAGAAATACCGTATCTGCAGGTAAAATTTATTTTTGATTAAGGGGAGAAGTTATGAAAAAAAGCCGTTATTCTCCCGACGAGTTTATGGCGGAGATTTACAGCAAAAAATTCCCGAATCCGTACCGTGATGCAACCGATGCAAAAACCGCTTTGAACACAGGGGCAGAGATAAAAGAAAAAACCAAAGCTTTGCTCGGAATTGAAAAAATTCCCGGAAAGGCAACGGATTTTCTCCTCATTCCCCAAGGCAAGGCTATTGATTATCCCGAATACACCCTTCAAAGATATTCAACCGAGATATGCGTGGGTCTGAATATGCTTTTCTATATTCTTACTCCGAAAAACATAAACGGCTCTGCACCGGGAGTTGCAGCTCTCTGCGGTCACGGTTACGGAGTAAGGCATATCCTCAACATTTCGAAAAGAGGCAAAAGAAAGCATTTCAATTATATCGATAATTATCAGAAGAATTTTGCCGTTGAGCTTGCAAAGAGAGGCTGTGTTGTTATTGCTCCCGAATTGTTCGGATTCGGGGAAGCGAGACTTCGTAAGGACTTATCAAAACCGTTTTATATAAGCTCTTGCGATGAGCTTTCGCATCATCTGCTTCCTTACGGGCTTACGGTTGCATCAATGCGTGTTTATCAGGCGATTGTATGCGCCGAAATTCTTTCAAAGTTTGAGAATGTTAATGCGGAAAAGCTTTCGTGTATGGGTATTTCGGGCGGGGGACTGACTGCGCTGTATGCCTCTGTTATTGATGAAAGATTCAGAAAAACCGTTATAAGCGGATATGTTAATACATTCAAAGACAGCATATTTTCCCGTTGGCACTGTCCCGACAACTATATTCCGGGAATTCTTGAAATCGGTGAAATATATGATTTTGCTTCGTCGCTTGCGCCGAGAGAGCTGTTGATAGAATCGGGAACGAGGGATAAGCTTTTTCCCATTGAAGCAAGCAAAACCGCTCATGGAAATATCAGAAGAGTTTATTCTCTTGTCGGTGCGGAAGATAAGCTTCATATCGATGTTTTTGACGGCAAGCATTCCGTAAGCGGAAGAAAATCGTTTGATTTCTTAAGTGAATAATAAAAATGGGCTAAAAAGAAACAGAAATAATCATTCTTAATTCCATAATGCAATCAAAATGGCTTGCAAAGGTTTGATTCCCTCTGCAAGCCATTCTTATATGATTCTTTTTTGGTTCTTCGCTTCGTGAGACAGCCCGTTTTGTTTTTATTTAACAGGCTCGAAGGTTACTGCTATTATTGCTGTTTTTGCGTCATCGATATGCACAGTAAGTTTTTTGATATCGGAATAATCGGAATCATATCCGTATCTGCCTTTGATTGCCTCTGCATTCATAACCGTAAATTCTCCGTCGCCGATGAGAGAGGCTTTCATTTTCTTGCGGTTTATTGTAAGAATTGCGGCTTTTCCGCCGTCGGTGATTTCAATATCCGCCTTGGTGTGCATAAACCAATAAATCTCACTCGGTACAATGCATTTGATATTGTCTGTGATTTTCAGGCTTGAATTATCATAAAACTCAAACTCTCTTATAACATTTGTTGCACCGTTCATTCGGTATGCATCCGTCATATCGAGAACAGCTTTGCCGCCGTTATCGTTTTCTTCAAAAAAAGTAAAATCACATTCGGCAAGAGCATATTGGTCATCTGATGTTGCGTTCGGATTTATAACAAGAGTGTTCTGACCTTCTGCACGCTTGCAGTAATTTTTCCATCTTCCGCCGGCGGGAGTGTTAAGAAAATAATCAGGTGCATCATAGCTGCCCGGTCCGAGTTCCTCTGCCCAACGCTCGCCGAGTGCATCAAAAACAAAGGTGCCTATATCAAGATCGCCGTGGTTTATGAAATTATAGCCGCCCTTTATGCCTGCAAATGCCGCATTTTCGTCAAGATATGCACTTCTCATAAGAACAAGAGACTGACCGACATCGGATTTGAGATAACGGCACAAAGACTCGTTGCCGAAATCAGTTTCCGATTGTGAAAACTCTCTGTTATACCAAAGGGATGAAAGAGCATTCTCTTTTCCGTCACCGTTTCGTTCGGTGTTTACGGATGTGTTGACGGTAAACTTTTCGGGGGAATCGCTCATCTGATATGCACTCAGAAGGGGAGCGTTGTATTCGGATGCATACCAATGAAGAACGGGAGTAAAGCATTTTTCAGCCTTGTTGTCGCCGAAGTTGAACATCCCCGTCGGCGTTGTTATGTAAACAGGAAAATATCCAAGCTCTCTGAATCCCGATATCTCCGACATACCGAAATCCGAGCCGAATCTGTTTTTTGAAGAAGAAATAAAGAACACTATTGCATTCATGCCCGATTGGCAGTATCCCGGACCTTCGGCATAAACTCCGTCAGGAGTGAAATTTTCGAAGGCAATCGGCATGTTTTTATAGCACATAGCAAGGAATTCTGATGCTTTTTCGGGATTCTCGTCTGCAAAAACCATGCACGCAATTCCTATTCCGCTGTAGCATATGCTGTTCCAGTTGTTTTTTGACCATGTGAACCAATGATTGTCATTAAGTGCAGGCTCAATGGCATATTCCCATGCGGTTGAGGAGAGGAGCGATTTCTGTTCATCGGTCAGATAATCAAAAAGCCAGTCATATCCGATTGATACAGCGAGTGCCATTTCTGCAGTTGCGAGAAAATGGGACGTGCACCAATCATCATAGGAGCAAACATTTTCGAGCTCTTTCCACGCCCTGTCGGCATATTTCTTTTCGCCTGTTGTCCGATAAGCATAGCCGAGGATAATCATTCTGTTGGTAACTTCTCTTGAAATCGGCAGAATGCTGTCCTCTTCGTCAAGAACATAATCGAGAACGGGATAAATATCCGTGTCAAGCAGTGCCTCGGCATTATCCGTTACAGATGAATGAAGTGCTTTTGTATATTCATTGAAGGCGTTGTTTGTTATTTCACTGCATATAAGCTCAAAGCTGTTTCCGTCAGCCAGAACAAAAGGATGTCGGACTGTTTCTGCAGTTTCATCGATTAGATTCTTCAGTTCCTGTTCCGTAACGGTATTTTTGTTTCTTTTTAAAGAAATATAATCAATACCGACCTTTACCATATCGGGAATAACGGCAAAATGCGGAATGATATCGGTGATTCCCAAAACGATAACCAGTGTAACCGAGATTATTGTTCCGATAAAAGCTTTTGTTCTTTTTTTCACAAAAACACCGCCTTCTGATAAATATAATGTATCTGAAGAAATTATAGCACTAAAGAACTTAAAAGTACATCTTTTGAATATAAATTTATTTATCTGCTTGTTAAAATTAAATTCATGTGATATAATCAATTATTATAATGGCGTGGTGTGGGTCTGCTTTATACGGCAGAAACTGTACCAACCGCCTGAACCGTTGATATATAAGGAATTCAAAGGAGAACGAATAAGATATGAAACTTGGCATAGTAGGCTTGCCCAATGTCGGCAAGAGCACACTTTTCAACGCAATAACAAATGCAGGTGCACAGTCCGCAAACTACGCATTCTGCACAATCGAGCCAAACGTGGGCGTTGTTAACGTGCCCGATGAAAGACTCGATAAGCTTGCGGAGCTTTATAATCCGGTTAAAATAACTCCTGCGTTCATTGAATTTGTTGATATCGCAGGTCTTGTAAGAGGCGCATCAAAGGGTGAAGGTCTCGGCAACAAATTCCTTTCGCATATCCGTGAGGTTGATGCGGTTATCCATGTTGTGCGTTGCTTTGAGGATGACGACATCGTTCATGTTGACGCAACAATCAATCCCGAAAGAGATATCGAAACAATCAACCTTGAGCTCATTCTTTCAGATATCGAAATGGTTGAAAGAAGAATTGACCGTGTAACAAAAGCTCTTAAGGGAGACAAAACTCTTGCATCCGAGCTTGAGTTCCTTAAAAAGCTTCAGCAGAGTCTTGAGGACAACATTCCCGCAAGAAATATTGAATGCGATGAAAACGAAAAAGCATGGCTTTCGGAAATTGCTCTTCTTACAGCAAAACCCGTTATCTATGCCTGCAACATGAGCGAAGATGATTTTGCAGGCGGTCTTGATAAGAATAACCACTACAAAAAGGTTTGTGAAATAGCAGAGGCGGAGGGCAGCGAAGTGCTTCCCATCTGCGCGGAGCTTGAAGCACAGATTGCTTCTCTTGAAAAAGAAGAAAAGGAAATGTTCCTTGAAGAGCTCGGCGTTGAATCGGGCGGTCTTGACCTTCTTGTTAAGAAGAGTTATGCGCTCCTTGGCCTTATTTCATATCTTACCGCAGGTCAGCCCGAAGTCAGAGCGTGGACAATCACCAAGGGCACAAAAGCACCTCAGGCGGCAGGTAAGATTCACAGTGACTTTGAAAGAGGCTTTATCAGAGCCGAAGTTATCGCTTATGAAGACCTCATTGAGCTCGGCTCAATTGCAGCTGCGAAGGAAAAAGGTCTTGTAAGGAGCGAAGGCAAGGAATATGTTATGAAAGACGGAGACGTTGTTCTTTTCCGTTTCAATGTATGACATGAAAACGGCTGATAAAAAAATCATCGGTCATATACTTGCTTTAGTAACAATAATTGTATGGGGCAGCACCTTCATTTCAACGAAGATGCTGCTTTCCGAGTTTACGCCCGTACAGATAATGCTTTGCAGATTTGCAATTGCGTATGTTGTTTTATGGCTGATAAGACCGAAATTTGACAAAACGGGAATAAAAGATGAGCTTTTGTTTCTGTTGATGGGAATTTTCGGCTGTACGGTTTATTTTATAACAGAAAACACGGCTCTCAAATATACCCTTGCATCAAATGTCAGCATTATCGTTGCAAGTGCACCGATAATAACTGCAATTCTTGCTCATTTTTTTGTAAAGGGTGAAAAGCTGAATAAGAATATAGGTATAGGCTTTATCGTTGCATTTACGGGCGTTGCGTTGGTTGTGTTTAACGGCAGATTTGTTCTTAAACTCAATCCCGCAGGAGACTTGCTTTCGCTCGGTGCGGCACTTTCGTGGGCGGTTTATTCGGTTATACTCCGCACCTGTGTTGATAAATATAACAGTGTTATGCTCACAAGAAAGCTTATGTTTTACGGCTTTATAACAGCACTTCCGATTGCGGCTGCTGAAGGAGAGCCTTTTCCGTATGAAGCGTTCAGGATTCCCGAAATGCTTTTCTGCATTCTGTTTCTCGGCGTTATCGGCAGCGGAATATGCTATGTTTTATGGAATAAAGCAATTTCAAAACTCGGAGTTGTTATAACCAACAACTACATTTATATAAATCCGTTTGTAACGCTTGTAACGGGTGGGATAATACTCAAAGAACCTATAACGGCTATGGGTATTATCGGAGCAATCCTGATTATTTCGGGGGTTGTTCTTTCCTCGAAAAAAGTATAATAATGCACTCTCACGGCAAAATACCGTGGGAGTGATTTTTTTGCAGAGAAGAGCGGTAACTGTGTTTCTTATTATGACTGCCGTATTCTGTGGCCTCGGAGTGAGAATAAACAGTCTGTCCTCATTGAGTGAGCAGGCCGGGGTCACTCAGTCGGCGATGACGGTTGAACTCGATACGCTTTACGGAACGGTTTATGACTGCAATCTTGCACCGCTTACGAATTCCGAATGTAAAATTTATGCGGCAGCAAAGCCGACAAACCAAGCTCTTGCGGAGCTTAAGAAAATTCTTTTACCCGATGTTTTTGATTCGGTTACGGAAAGAATGTCAAGAGGAAAACCCGTTGCCGTCAAGGTTGATTCCATAGGCATATGCAGCGACATAAGGGCTGTTGCCGTTCCGGAAAGATATGAGGGTATTCTTGCTTGCCATATAATAGGCTACAGAAATTCCGGGGGCGGGGTAAGCGGAATAGAGAAAGCGTATAAAAAACTTCTTGAAAGCGAAACACATACCGTAAGAGTTCGTTTTTCGTCGAATGCCAGGGGCAGAGTGCTGCTCGGGGAGGATATTGAGGTTTACGGAAACAATGCACCGAAAACGGGCGTTGTACTCACGATTGACAAAGGGATTCAGAAGATAGCTGAAGATGCACTTGATAATTCGGGAACAGAGTGTGGCGCCGTAGTAGTGATTGATATTGAAAGCGGAGCGATAAGAGCGTGTGTTTCAAGACCTGCGTTCAACAGAAACAACCTTTCCGAAAGCATCGCCGATAAAAAATCTCCGCTTATAAACCGTGCGCTTCTTCCTTTCAGCGTTGGTTCTGTTTTTAAACCTGTTGTTGCCGCGGCGGCAATGGAAAGCGGTATAACGGAATATGAATATAACTGCACCGGAAGCGTAACTCTCAACGGGGTAACCTTCAATTGCCATAAACATGACGGTCACGGCGTTCTTGATATGAAAACAGCGGTTGCGGTTTCGTGCAACACATATTTTATATCACTTGCAAACAAAGTTGCGGCAAAGGAGCTTGTTGAAACTGCAGAGAAGTTTGGCTTCGGTAAAGAAATACTGTTTGCAGACGGCATGAAATCCGCTGCGGGATTTTTACCGAAAGCGGATGAACTTGATTCAAAGGCGGCAATTGCGAATTTTTCTTTCGGTCAGGGCAGCCTGATTGCAACTCCCGTACAGATATGTGCGATGATGTCGGCGATAGCAAACGGGGGAGTGTATATTGAGCCTTATCTTGTTGAGGGTGAAACGGATTCCGACGGTAGCGAAACAAAAATCAAGGCCTATGCAGAGCACAGGCAGATTATTTCTTATGAAACTTCAAAGATACTGAGGGAATATCTTGAAGCGGTTGTAACCGAGGGAAGCGGTAAGAGGGCGGCAAGCGAATTTGTTTCCGTTGCGGGAAAAACAGCCACTGCACAGACAGGAAAATCCGGGAATGGCGAGGAAATCTATAATGCATGGTTTGCAGGGTATTTTCCTGCAGATAATCCGGAATATGCGGTTGCGATTCTTAAAGAAAACGGCGGAGAAGGTGCAATAAGCTGTGCGCCCGTGTTTAAAGAAATTGCAGAAGAAATAACAAAAAACGGCAGTGATTAAACTGCCGTTTGATATTTCGTTAAGTTTTTATTTCTTCCGTTTGTGTTTCCTCGGGAATTTCTTCGGCTTTTGACGCTTCTTCTTTGGCAATAAGATGGTTGCGGATAAGCTTATATATTGTTGCGGCTATGGGTACGCTGATAAGAATGCCCGTTATTCCCATAACACCGCCGCCAACGGTGATTGCTGCAAGCACCCATATGCCAGGCAGACCCATTGATGAGCCGACAACTCTGGGATAAATAAGATTTCCTTCAACCTGCTGAAGAATAACGATGAAAACAAGGAAAATCAGCGCCTTTACGGGTGACTGCATAAGAATGAGGAATGCGCCTACGCCTGCACCGATGAAAGCGCCTACGATGGGGATGAGTGCCGTAAAAGCAACCAACGCCCCTATCATAGCGGCATAGGGAAGCCGGAGAATAAGCATTCCTATTGCACAAAGTGTGCCGAGAATAACCGCCTCCGTGCACTGACCGACGATGAAACGGCGGAAACAGTCATTTGTAACAGAAAGAACATATGTGATTTTATTGTATATTTTTTCGGGGACAATATTTGAAAAAAGTCGGGTGAGCTGAGATGAAATTTTATCTTTGCTGAGAAGTGCATACATTGCAAAGATAAATCCGATAAGTGCGGTCGAAAGAACGGAGAATACTGATGAAACCGCAGTGAAAGCAACATCCATAACGCTTCCGAGACCTGATGTGAGAGTTTCGGCAATGTCGCCGATTTTTGATTTCCAGTCAACGGATTTGAGGGTGTTGATAACCTCGTCGGAAATAAAGCTGAATTGTTCGAGCTTTGCGATAAGCATCTTCATTGCACCCGGAACATAGTCGATAACCATCTTCACGCAGGCAACAAGCTGAGGCGCAACAAGACCTACAATCAAAGCTATGATTGCAAGAAGAGTTATGATTGCACCGATAAGGCACACGGGTCTGCGGCTTCTGGATAAAGCTTTCTTAGCCGATTTGGGGAAGAAATGCTTCTCATAAAAACTCATGAGAATGTTAACGGGATATGCAATTATAATGCCTGCAATAAGAGGTGAGGCAGCTGAAATAGCGGTGCCGAGGGTGCCTGAGATATTCGGCCAGTAGTGTATTCCGAGATATAGCAGAAAAACGCTTATTCCCACTCTGGTACAAGTTTTCCAGTCAATCTTCATTTGCGGACTCCTTTGATGATTAAGCTTATGTCATATTATAAGGTTTGCGTTTGACAATGTCAACTCTGCGAATTACAGGAATACGGGATAATCGTTGAAAAATTCAAGCTTTCGGATATATGTGCATCTGCGTGATTTAAAGAAATCCTTATTATCCGTTGCGTGATATACCATAATAATTTCGCCGTTGTCACGGTAAAGAAAACTGCAATGCCCGGTGTGATAGATATTGTCATACGGCTTCTTGGCGTAAATCTTGTTTATGCTTTTAACCCAGCTTTTCGGTTTCATAACGTCGTCGTTTTTCAGTGTCAGCATACCCATGCAGTATTCCCCGGAGCTGTATCCGCTTGCCGAATAGACAATATATATTTTATTGTTTTTGTATAGCACGGCAGGGCCTTCGTTGACATACCATCCGTTTTTCTCCCATTTGTATTCGGGGCGTGAAATCATAACGGAACTGCTCTTTACGGTATATGGATTTTCCATTTCGCAAATATGAAGGCACTGATGGGCGATATCAACATATGCGGAAAAAACATAATAAAGCTTGCCGTCTTTCTGAAGATAAGTGCCGTCAATGTTGTTAAGACCGTCGGGTGCAAGTATGCTTTTGAATTCGTATTCACCGAAAATATCTTCCGTTTTGCTTTCGAGCACAAATCCGTAGCGGTAATAATCATCGTGCTCCTCGGAATTCTTTGCTTCGGGCATAGAACCCTTTTCAACGCAGTTTTTTCTGAACAAAGCGCAGGCAATTATATACCATCTGTCACCGATTTTGTGAATTTCGGGTGCCCATATCTGGCTGTCAATTCCGTCATTGCCAGCCCAATATACGGTTTTTTGTTCGATGACCGCAGTATCATTATATGCGGCAATTTTTCTTATGTCTATTCCGCCGCCTGTTGTGAATGTATAATAGGTGTTGCCGTTATCCTCAACAATGAACGGGTCGCCTCCGTCGTCGGAATCAATCGGCTTATCGTATTCATTTCCCGGGATAAACGGTAACGGGAACAAACCCGTAATCTGAATTATAAATGCAAGAAAAACTGAAACGGATTTTAAAAATGCAGTCATAATACCACTCCTCACATGACTTTTATTTTACTATATTTTTGCAGAAATAACAATATTTTATTTCCTTGAAAAAGAAAAAAATCTTGACAAACTCACTGTGCGGTGATAAAATACGAAGTAATTTAACATAAACCGTTGAGGCGGAAGTAAAGGTGATTATGCTTCCACAGAGAGTCCGCGTTGCTGAGAGTCGGGCGAAAAACAAATCATCAAATGGGCCGCTGAGGGTGCAGTCAAATGAGCATGCTCAGAGTATTCTGCAACGTGTTGGCATACGTCAGTTGCCGGGAATATGCTTGTATTCCGCAAAGTGCACGGTTTTCCGTGAATCAAGGTGGCACCGCGAATAAGATTTATTCGTCCTTGACAGATTATTCTGTCGGGGACTTTTTATTTTACAGGAGGAATTTTTATGAAACTCAATAATGTTGATTTTGACACTTATTTTAACAACTATCCCGATAAAAACGGTTATTTCGGAAAATACGGCGGAGTTTATATTGATGATAAACTCAAGGCTGCTATGGCTGAAATCACAGAAGCATATTATTCAATCTGCCAGTCCAGAAAATTCATTGCGGAGCTTCGCAGAATAAGAAAAGAATTTCAGGGCAGACCCACTCCCGTTTCGCATCTTGAAAGGCTTTCAGATGCACTCGGCGGCAAGGTTCAGCTTTATGCAAAGCGAGAAGACCTCAATCATTCGGGTGCACACAAGCTTAATCACTGCATGGGTGAAGCTCTTCTTGCAAAGTATATGGGCAAGAAAAAGGTTATTGCCGAAACAGGTGCCGGTCAGCACGGTGTTGCTCTTGCAACCGCTGCCGCATATTTCGGCCTTGAATGCGATATCTACATGGGCTCTGTTGATATCAAGAAGCAGGCTCCCAACGTTGCAAGAATGAAAATTCTCGGTGCAAACGTTGTTGAGGTTACTCACGGTCTCCAGACTCTCAAAGAGGCTGTTGATGCCGCTTTTGATGCATACAGCAAGGAATACAACGATGCAATTTATTGCATCGGTTCAGTGCTCGGTCCTCATCCCTTCCCCATGATGGTGCGTGACTTCCAGAGCGTTGTAGGCATTGAAGCAAGAGAGCAGTTTATCGATATGACGGGACATCTTCCCAGTGCAATCGTTGCCTGCGTAGGCGGCGGCTCAAATGCGGCAGGTCTTTTTGCAGGTTTCCTCAACGACCCCGTTGACATCTACGGCATCGAGCCTCTCGGCAGAGGACCCAAACTCGGCGACCACGCAGCAAGCCTCAAGTACGGAACAGAGGGCGTTATGCACGGCTTCAACAGCATTATGCTCAAGGATGAAAACGGCGAACCTGCTCCCGTATATTCCGTTGCAAGCGGTCTTGACTATCCTTCATCAGGTCCCGAACACGCATTCCTTCAGGAAATCGGCAGAGTCAAGTACGATGTTATCGATGACGAGGAAACAATCGATGCATTTTTCAAGCTTTCACGCCTTGAAGGTATCATCCCCGCAATCGAAAGCTCACACGCTGTTGCATACGGTATGAAGCTCGCAAAAACAATGGACCACGGTTCAATTCTTATCAATCTCTCAGGCAGAGGCGACAAGGATATGGACTATGTCATTGAAAACTACGGCATCAGATAAAAGCACGAATCCTCTTGATTAATTTCAAGGGGATTTTTTGTTGACAATTCATCTGATTTGTTTTAATCTTAAAATATCAATCTAAAAGGAATGTTGATATGAAGAAATTCTTTGATGTATTTTATCAGCAGGGGAATAATCCTGTTTTTTGTTACCGTACAGGCAAAACCGTATATGAAGAGTCACTTTTCAACGGCGGACTTATTTCCTGCGGTTGGAACGGTTCGGGATATCC
>JAZSCL010000258.1:0-4269 GCA_045602905.1 Acutalibacteraceae bacterium | reverse complement strand
AACTTATTGCTGACTTCAATAAAACAATAAAAACTTCTATTCATATAAAAACCATCGATTTTAAAAAACTATTTAATAATAGTGATGATATTATAAATCTTTTAACAGAGTTGAATACAAAAAATGAATTAATAAATTTATTATCATTGGAATTTAGTGCAATAGGAGAGTAATATTATGAATGATGGAATAAGAGAATGGGATACAATTAATAAAATAGAGTTATTAGAAAGAAAAATATTTAATAAAAGTGGTATTAAACCTAATAATGTATCTCACTGGAATTCTGGAGCGGATTTTCAAAAATTGCTAAAAGAAATATATAAGCCTAACGATGTTGAATTAGAGTTATACTTAGATTATAATTTTACATATGATGTTACTAATGTAAAAAAGAGGAAGATAATTGGTCAACTAGGATTAGACAAATCAATTATGGGTCTAGTTGTACCTACAGGAACAATTGCCATTAACTGTACACTTAATTGGTTAAAAGAAAGTTGCAAAATTACAAATATTGCTATACTGTGTCCAGCTTATTTTGCTGTATTCCATATTTGTGATGTAATGGGCATTAACTATCACGAGATATATATGAAAAAAGATGCAAACGGGAAATACAAAATCCCACAAGCAGAATTAATCAGTTTAATATCTGAAAAGAAAATAGATGCCATTTATATTACAAATCCAGTATATTGTACAAGTTCTTACCTAGATAATAGTGATCTAGAATTTTTAAATAATATATTGGATAGAAAAAAAGTTGATCAAGAAATACGAATAATATGGGATGGTTGTCTTTCAATAAAAAAGAATCCGTATGTTTCTGCTTTGTGTTCAAAAGAAAATGTTGTATCAATTTTTGAACCACATAAACCATTAGCGATTAATGGATCTAAATTTTGTGTAGTGTGCTTTAAATATAAAGAACTGAGTTTCTTTGAAAGTAGAGCTGACATAATTTATGGTGGATTATCAGCTAGTAATTTGATAGCCTTAAACCATTACTTATCTCCTAATTATAATGAATGTTTAAAATTCTTTTTGAAGGAATCATATGATAACTATTGTAAAATTTTAGAACTATCATCTAAATATAACAATGTGGAAATAGATGACTATGACCATAGTTTATACATAAGTTGTTATTTTCCAAGAGTATCTTCTGAACATTCTTATAGAACTGATTTTTTAAGCAAGATGATAACTGAAAGTCAATGTTCTTTCATTCCGGGTCGAAGAAATCATTTTGATCCCAATTTACCGTTTTCTTTTAGAATCAATCTTACTAGATGCGATGATGAAGTATTAAATATGTTAAACAAAATATTTTCTTTATTGGATCAATTTGAAGACGAACGTTAGATTAATAAATATCAATCTCTTATTTTTATTATTGGTTATGATATTATCCCGTTGAGTTTGTTGTAAATCAGCTTTCTCAACGGGGAATTTTTTCATTTATTCACCCTTAAAATACTCCGTATTCCTTAACTACTCGCACATTTTTTATAGGCTCGGTTTACGACTTTATTCATATAGTAATATGAAAAATAATCCATACTAAAACTTAACTGGTATGCAACTGTATATTATTTATCATAATGAATTTTGTCAAAGACATCATATACTGCTTCTTGAAGTTATTGATGTTATGGAAGAAACAAAAGAAAACCACAATAATATTGCATTGTAGCATAACAAAAACTAGAAAACTGTGCAACCCCGCTTGGGGTTGCACAGTTTCTTTCAAAAAGCATACTTATGGGGCATACCTGTTCAGGCACAGCATTGATTATTTTATATTGTATAAACAAACGCGTTTAAGACAATTTCTTCTGCTCGGTTATGTATGTTGTTCATACGGCAAATCCATTCCATTTGGTCGGATGCTTTTAATTCTTCCGTAACACCTTCTTGTTCTGCTATTGCATTGCAAAGAAGTTCCATTCTCTCGTTACAGCATTTGTCTGTTTCGGCAAGGTGTTCATTCAGTTTGCCGTTCATCATCAAGTTCGTATAAAAAACATAATGGTGATTTTTCAAAAAAGCTTGGCGAATACGCCCGTATTTGCCGATTGGATAGTTTGTTGATTTGGATAACGCAAGATTCGGGATGAAATAATCTCCGACTCGGCGGTATGTCCCACCCATTTCTTCAAAATGTGATTTCATAAGTATCAGCTCCTTTTTATGTTGATATATAAGCGGTTATACGGATTTTTTCTCCTTTCCTATAACTGCTTTTCTATTCACCACAAATGAGCCGCAGTCATATATGTATTAGATGGTAGAAACCACCCTTTACATATTAACTCTTGATTTTTTATGCTGCCCGACACATCTTCGTTTTCATCGTCACGAGAAAGTCGTGCATACAGGGCAGTTATCTTTTGACTTGACTGTTTTTTACTCATATAACTCCTTTCTACAGTCAACATGATATGAATTGTAGGACATGTTTATCATATCACATCTTTTCGCAAAGTTCAACACTTTAAAGTGCGAAACTGCACTATTTTTGCTTTAGTATTCGTTCTGTTTTTTCTATCAAAGTTTCAGATGAATCCGAATTGAAATGCGTACGCACGGTGTAAACTGTTCCGCTGATTTCTTTTTCAAAATCAATCTTGCGTGGGAACTGTTTGCTCCGAAACCAAGCAATCCGTTCCGACTTTGTCATTGATGAAAGTATGTTTTCGATTTGCGAAATGTTGTTTAACATTTCGGTTATGAGATTATGTTCATTGTCGGTTAGGTTTGTAATTTCATAATTCATTTGCTGTCTCCTTTCTTTGTTTAAATTTTTTCTTTAAGGGTTTCATGGAACTCTCCCTGACAAGCGAATTTGTGGCTACAAATTCAGTGCTTGCTAAGACTGATGACACGGCATCAAAAAGTCTTGGCAAGCTGATTTGAATATACAAATCCATTGCTCGTTAAGACAGATGCCATTTAATTTTTACTGTTGCGGTTTCGCAACTTATGTTTTTGTTTCTTCACAAACTCACTTGCAGCAGAGCGTCGCTCTTTGCTATATGGGTCTGTGAGTCTGAAACAAAATCTTCCTTTCTCAATCTCAAACATCAGTCTTCCGTCTTCCGAATCGTCAACCAGCTTACACAAGTCCGGATGTTTTTCCGAATAAGCCGACAGACGGTTTTTCAAATCAGTGTTGTAGGTTGACACCATAATAATCGGACTTGCTTCATCAAAAAATATCTCCGTTATCTTTTGAGATTTCTTCAAACCTGTTTTCAAAACATAAACCTCCTTTCCAAAAAAATATTTTTCAAAAGGCGGCTTTTTGAAAGATAATTCATAGGTGAACAACTGTAAAAAGAAAGTTTCATCCGGCAGAAATTTTGAAACGATGCAATGTTAAACCAAACACACTCCAATTTGATTTTTGCATTTTTTACAGTTCTTATATAAATTTGAGCAAAACAAAAAAGCCGTCACACAGACAGCATCAATCGGCGGGAGCATTGCTTTCGCTTTTACAAATGATGTCTTATGTAACGGCTTTGAAATTTAAAATCTCAAAGGCATACTGTTTTCTAATCCCGCATCACCGGAAGCATTCGCCACGTACAGTATCAACAAAGGTGGGGAGTGCGATAATTTTCTCTTAGCATATCGCCAGTTTTAGGCGAATTCATATCCGCAATCAATTACATCGTTATTCATTTGTCAATTTTAAAATAAACTTACTATACCATACAGAACATTTGTTTGTTAAGAACTTTATGAAAATATAGTTCTCGTAATAAATACCTTACATTAATTTTGTACGGAATATTCTTTTGCTTTTTCAAAAAGCTCTGCTCTGTTTGCGGTTTCAAGCTTACGGTATATTGCCGCCGTATGTTTCTTGATTGTGCTTTCGGTTACAAAAAGTGTTTCTGCAATAACCTTGCGTTTTTTGTTTTCAAGCAGGAAACGAAGCACTTCCTTTTCCCTTTGAGAAAGAGTATCTATCGCATTCCAATTTTTCATAATTCTTTCAATCTGCTCATCGCTGAAAGCTTTAATTGTTTCGACTGATTCTGTGTGCTGTTCGGTTACCGTAACAGCTTCCTTTGGCGTGTCGGTTATTCCGTAATCCTGCAAAATTGAATAGAGGAACAGTATCATTCCTTCGGTTACGATATATGAAATTGAAAGGAACTCAAAGCTTGAATGAATCATATTTTCAACAAGCCATATTGCAATGTTTCCGATTACAACAAAAGCGAGGAACACGGTGTGTTTGCTTGAAACAAC
>JAZSCL010000257.1:0-4086 GCA_045602905.1 Acutalibacteraceae bacterium | reverse complement strand
GAGGGAGTTAGCCCATGCGGGACCGTAGCCCTTCTTGTTAACTGTGTAGGGTGATGTTGCTGCAGGACCGCCCCAGATTGATGAACAGCCTGTTGCGTTTGAGATGTACATTCTGTCGCCGAACATCTGAGTGATAAGGCGGGCATAAGCTGTTTCTGCACAGCCTGCGCATGAGCCTGAGAACTCGAGAAGAGGAGTCTTGTACTGGCTGCCGATAACGGTGTTATCAGCTACATCTTCCTTAACTGTTACGTTTTCAACCATGTAATCGAATACGGGCTGCATAGCATCCTGGCTCTCTCTTGAAACCATCTTGAGTGAGTTTGTGGGACATACGCCTACGCAAACGCCGCATCCCATACAATCGAGGGGTGAAACAGCGAGAGTATACTTATAAACGCCCTTGCCCTTACCGGCTTTCTTATCAACGATGATTGCGTTTTCGGGAGCACCGGCAGCTTCTTCAGCTGTGAGGCAGTAGGGTCTGATTGTTGCGTGGGGACATACATATGAACACTTGTTACACTGAGCACAGGTTGAGCCGTCCCAAGCGGGAACCATAACTGCAACGCCTCTCTTTTCGTAAGCGGAAGCGCCCTGCTCGAATGTACCGTCAGCGTGGTCAACGAATGCTGAAACGGGAAGTGAGTCACCGTCCATGAGAGCAACGGGCTTCATGATGCCGTCAACCATCTTAACAAGCTTTGCTGCGCCCTTTGAAGCTTCAGCTGCCTTGTTGTCTTCAGCGTTTGCCCATTCTGCGGGAACGTTGATCTTAACGAATGCTGTTGCACCTGCGTCGATAGCAGCTTCGTTCATTTCAACGATTTCCTTACCCTTCTTCATGAACTTCTGTGCCTTTTCTTTCATGTAGCCGATTGCTTCCTCAGCGGGAAGAACCTTTGAAAGAGCAAAGAAAGCTGACTGAAGAACGGTGTTTGTTCTCTTACCGAGACCGATCTTGGCTGCAAGGTCGATAGCGTTAACTGTGTAAAGCTGAACATTGTTGTTAGCAATGTATCTCTTAGCTTCTGCGGGAAGCTTTTCAGCGAGTTCAGCTTCATCCCACTGGCAGTTGATGAGGTAAACGCCGCCGGGCTTAACATCGTTAACCATCTTGTAGCCTTTTTCTACATATGAGGGGTTGTGGCAAGCAACGAAGTCTGCCTTGTTGATGTAGTAGGGGGACTTGATGGGGCTGTCACCGAAACGAAGGTGAGAAATGGTGATACCTCCGGTCTTCTTTGAGTCATACTGGAAGTAAGCCTGAACGTACTTGTCTGTATGGTCGCCGATGATCTTGATTGAGTCTTTGTTAGCACCAACTGTACCGTCACCGCCGAGACCCCAGAACTTGCATTCGATTGTGCCTTCAGCTGCGGTGTTGGGAGCTTCTTTTTCTTCGAGTGAAAGGTTAGTTACGTCGTCGGTGATACCGAGAGTGAACTGAGCCTTGGGAGCATCCTTAGCAAGCTCGTCGTATACTGCGAAGATGCTTGAGGGAGGTGTGTCCTTTGAACCGAGACCGTAACGGCCGCCGATTACCTGGATGCCTGTTCTGCCTGTAGCAGCAAGAGCAGCAACAACGTCAAGGAAGAGGGGCTCGCCGAGTGAGCCGGGTTCCTTTGTTCTGTCGAGAACAGCAATCTTCTTAGCTGTTGCGGGGATAGCTTCTGCAAGCTTCTCTGCTGAGAAGGGTCTGTAAAGACGAACCTTAACAAGACCAACCTTCTCACCCTTAGCGGTAAGATAATCGATAACTTCTTCTGCTACGTCGCAGATTGAACCCATAGCAACGATAACTTTTTCTGCATCGGGAGCGCCGTAGTAGTTGAAGAGCTTGTAGTTTGTGCCGAGCTTTGCGTTAACCTTATCCATGTATTCTTCTACGATAGCGGGAAGAGCATCATAGTAGGAGTTGCAAGCTTCTCTGTGCTGGAAGAAGATGTCGCCGTTTTCGTGTGAACCGCGCATAACGGGTCTTTCGGGATTGAGAGCTCTCTTTCTGAAAGCTTCAACAGCGTCCATATCGCACATTTCTTTGAGGTCTTCGAAATCCCAAACTTCGATCTTCTGAAGCTCGTGTGATGTACGGAAACCGTCGAAGAAGTTGATGAAGGGAACTCTGCCCTTGATTGATGCAAGGTGTGCAACAGCACCGAGGTCCATAACTTCCTGAGTATTTGTTTCAGCGAGCATTGCGAAACCTGTCTGACGGCAAGCGTAAACGTCTGAATGGTCGCCGAAAATGTTAAGAGCGTGTGAAGCAACGCAGCGTGCCGAAACATGGAAAACGCTGGGAAGAAGCTCACCTGCAATTTTATACATATTGGGAATCATAAGAAGAAGACCCTGTGATGCAGTGTAGGTTGTTGTGAGAGCACCTGCTGCAAGTGAACCGTGAACGGTACCTGCTGCACCTGCTTCTGACTGCATTTCAGCAACCTTAACGGTTGTGCCGAAGATGTTCTTCATGCCCTGTGCTGACCACTGGTCAACATAGTCTGCCATGGGGCTTGACGGAGTGATGGGGTAGATGCCTGCAACTTCAGTGAAGGCATATGACACCCATGCAGCGGCGTTGTTACCGTCCATGGTCTTCATTTTTCTAGCCATAGTCTTTTTCCTCCTAAAAATAGTTAAAAACTAAGATTGGTTAGGGTAACAAGTATAGTCCGAATCTGCCTGAAAACGAGTCTTTTCAGCGATTTCAGGTCGAAGATTTTTTGCCGAGAGAATTTTCAGACAATTCAAGGCAAAAACGGAGCAAATCCTTGTTGGATTTGCGAGTATTTTAACGATGAAGTGGCGAAAATAATCCGACAAAAAACACGGTTCGGATTATACTTGCTACCCTGATATTTACACCACTGATTATACTATCACTTTTCTTTATATTTGTAAACCCTATAATTAATCCAAATTCAATAAATTTTTACCGATTAATTTGTATATAATTGCAGTTTTTTTAAAATTATTACACCCACACAGCACCGCAACCGTCATATTTCTCACCTTGTTTCACTTCATTGATTTAAATCGATAATTTGAGCGGAGTCGGGAACAGAGGTTTGTGCGGTATTTCCGATGCGGTTTTTGATATCTGAGCTATAAAAAATGGCTTGAGAGGTTGATTCCTGCTCAAGCCATTACCGTTTTATTCTGTTGATTATTCAGCTGCTGCTGTTGTTTCGGGGTTGGTTCTGTCGATTGTGTATCTGATTGCGTTTCTGTAGCGGAACTGAACGGGAACTGTTCCCATATCTGCAAGTGAGCCTTCGCCTGTTACTTCTGTTTTAACATCGATAACCTTTACATATTCGATTGATGTAACTTCGTCTGTTTCAACATTTGCCTGAATGATAATCTGGCAGTCGTTATATGTAAGAGTGGGCTGTGCAACGGTGAGATACTTCTCTGCCTTCTTGAATTCTTCCATAACTTCGTCAACATTGCCGAGGTCGTATGCCTTTTCGATTGTTGCGGGAAGAGCAGGGCTCTTGAGAGTGAGTGTGATTGTTCTGAACATACCGTCGTCAACGCAGGTTGCGCTTTCAACATCTTCAAGTGTGAGTGCGCTTACATATTCAGCGCCTTTGACGGGCATGAATGCAACGAGGTCATCGCCGTATTCTGCAGTTGCGCCGTTGTTGTGGAGCATATAGCTGTCAAGAGTATTGATTGCAGCATTTACATAATCGTTTTCGCTCATTGCGATTTCGTTGCCTTCAGCGTCAACGGATTTGCCGATGCTCTTGTCTTCGCTCATTTCAACCTTTGCCTTAACGCCTTTTACTTCGTTGACATGAAGATTGAAATAATCAAAGATGGTTGCAGTGTTTGCAGCAAGAGCTTCGGGTGAATAGGTAGTGTCTGTGATAACGTTGCTTTCCTCGTCAACGCTTGATGTTATGTCTGTGGGGAGAGGAGTTTTAACGTTGACAACTGTTGTTGTTTCGCCCTCTTCCTCTGTAGACGAGCAGCCTGCAAACGCAAAAACAAGTGAGAAAATGAGAACAACGCTTATAATTGCCGAAATTGTCTTTTTCATTTAAGTAAATCTCCTTTCGCAGGCGGAATTTTCCG